>JACCVN010000386.1 GCA_013698165.1 Parachlamydiaceae bacterium
GCTCAGAAGAAAAATCTTATGCTGGAAATTTCTATCAACTTCATCAATTGAAGAAGCAAAGGCCAAATTTAAAGACTTTAATTTCTCTAGGTGGATGGACACTGTCGAATCCATTTTCAGAAATGGCCTCGACAGCTGCTCGAAGAGAGAATTTTGCCCAGAATTGCGTGGATTTTTGTAAAAAGTATGATTTTGATGGCATAGACATCGATTGGGAGTATCCAGGTTTCGCGGATCATAGTGGACGCCCAGAAGATACTGTTAATTTTACTTTGCTACTAAAAACAGTATCAGAAAAGCTAAGAGCACAGAATCCTGCGCTTCTGCTGACCATTGCAGCGCCGGCAGGTCCTAATCATTATAAAAATATCGAAGTATCTAAAATCCATCTATATTTAGATTGGATTAATATCATGGGTTATGACTTCCATGGCCCTTGGGGCGGCGACGAAGATGCTTTGACAAATCATTTAGCTGCCATTATGCCTACGGAATATGGGCATCCTTTATTTAATGTCAGTAGTGTTATAGATTATTATATTAGCCAAGGAGTGCCTGAAGAAAAGATTGTGTTAGGGCTTCCCTTATATGGGAGATCTTTTGCAAGTGCTAAAGATACCCCTTCAGGGCTTTATAGCACTTATAATGGTCCTGGCTATGCAACAACAGAAGAAGTTGGTTATGTATTTTATTCTGATATCCAAAAGAATCTTTTGAACACATATACTTCTTACTGGGATCCAAAGGCTTTAGGGGCGTACATTTATAATCACACCACTAAGGACTTCATTTCATATGATAGCGAGCAGTCCTGGACGCTGAAAGCGCAAATTATTAAGGACCGTGGTTTAGGTGGAGCTATGGTATGGGAATTGGGTATGGATACAATGCCTGATTGGAAAATGATGACTCATCTTAACAATCAATTGAAATAAAAGGAAATTAGCCTCCCCGTATTGCACGTGGGAGGCTATTTTTTTAAGCTGTCTGACAACAAAAAAATCTACTATGGCATTGAAGAGGTGAGTTGTGCACTAAGAACATTCCCCAATGTTGCAACAACTCCTTTACTAAATTGCTATTGAAGTTAATATTTCCTCATCTTAACTTTACTGGAAATCGACGCAGGCACCTGAACACCAGGCAATTGTTATGGGTAAATTTTCTCTCCCTATGAGAGATGTTAAAACTCCTTTTTATAACAGTTTACGACACACTTCTGATGAAGAAAACTCTCCTGTAATACAACAGATGGGAGATATTAACCCATCATGAATTCATATTCATCAAGAC
Source organism: Parachlamydiaceae bacterium (assembly GCA_013698165.1). Lineage (GTDB taxonomy): Bacteria > Chlamydiota > Chlamydiia > Chlamydiales > Parachlamydiaceae > JACCVN01. The sequence continues at coordinate 1,294 of JACCVN010000386.1, forward strand.
ATTTACCTGGTTGAATTCGCAAATAATTTCTTGAGAGCTGGACGGATAAAGTCTGAATCAAGTTGATCTAACCTCTTAAATATATGTCGGTGGTGCATGCGCAAGGTGACAAAGATTTTTTAAATATTTGTCGATTGCTGTATCACCACGTTTTTAGGTAAAGAGAAAGGGGGAAATATCGCTTTTCAAATGTGCAAGAGTGCAACCATTAAGGATAAAAGGGAAAAAAAGAAAAGTTCATTAACTGAAGAAAAGTGGTTGAATTTCTACAAACTTTTGAGACGGATCTCTAATATTTATTAACTAATTCCAGCCACTATCCTCCCAACAGAGCTTCAAACTCCTCTTCGTTTAGGATGGCAACACCCAATGTTTTAGCTTTTTCTAATTTTGATCCTGGGGCATCTCCTGCAAGAACAAAATCAGTTTTTTTGCTCACCGCTTCAGAAATTTTTCCGCCGCGTTCCTTTATTAGATTTGCTGCTTCAGTTCGCGTAAATTTTTCAAGCGCTCCGGTAAGAACAAACAATTTTCCTGAAAAAATGTGGCCTTCATGTTGAATTTGACTGCTGCTAGTAGGTGTAATTCCTAGCTCCAGAAGACGTTGGATTTCTTCTCGATTTCCTGGCTGAGAAAAATATTCTGCAATCTGTTCGGCGCTTTTGCTGCCAATGCCTTCTATTTCTATCAATTCTTCAACAGTTAATGAAGACAGCTTGTCGATGCTTTTTACTTTTCTGGCAATTTCTTCTGCAGTACCTAATCCTACATTAGGGATACCAAGGGCCATAATAAAACGATTGAGAGGAATTTGCCGGGTTTTATCTATAGCAGTTAGAAGATTATTTATTGATTTATCTTTAAATCCGTCAAGTGTCGCAAGCTCAGTCGTTGTGAGTTTGTAAATATCTGAGGGGGAATTGACAAATCCTTTTTCAACTAGTTGTTGAACAACTTTTTTGCCTAAACCTTCGATGTCCATCGCATTTTTTCCGACAAAATGGATAAGCCGACCAAGTGTTTGTTGAAGACAGCCACTTCGGTTAGGGCAGCGGACAGCAACTTCTCCGGTGACTTGAATAACGGGAGTACCGCAGACTGGGCATTTTTCAGGCATTTTCCATTGAAGGCTAGTGGAACCTCGTTTTTCTAGAATAACTTTAACAACTTTGGGAATGACATCCCCACCTTTTTCAATGTAGACATAATCTCCAACGCGGACATCTTTACGTTGAACTTCTTCTTGATTGTGCAAAGTGGCCCTTGCAATGGTACTCCCAGCCAGTAAGACAGGCTCTAACTCCGCAACAGGTGTTAAGACTCCTGTGCGCCCGACTTGTACAGTGATATCGAGAATCTTAGTGATCGCTTGTTCAGCGGCAAATTTATAGGCAAGTGCCCAGCGTGGATGCTTGGCGGTATTGCCCATTTTTTTTTGTTCGCGCCGGTCATCCAATTTGATCACAATTCCATCGATATGATAGGGCAGTGAGCATCGTTTCAGACGTATTTTTTCGATAAAGTCCCAGATTTCCTGGAGGCTATGGCATTTTGCGATTAATTCGAGAGTGGGCAAACCAAGTGATTTGAGATATTGATGGCATTCAAACTGTCCTAATGGAGGAATTGTTGACTCATCGCCAATGCCATAAAAGACAACAGATAATTGCCGGCGCGAGACTTCTTTGGGATCTAATAATTTTAGGGTTCCTGCAGCGGCATTTCTGGGATTGGCCCAAAGTTCATCTCCAACCTCGGAGCGTTGTTCATTAAGCTTGTCAAATACCTTCTGAGGCATAAAAACTTCACCGCGGACTTCCAGGAGGTCTGGGGGGGATTCTCCTGTAAGCTGAAGAGGCAAAGACTTTAAGGTTCTAATGTTTCCGGTAATATCGTCGCCTTTCTGGCCATCTCCGCGTGTGAGACCTCGGACAAATTTTCCTTTTTCATAACATACTGAAACCGCAATGCCGTCCATTTTGAGCTCGCAAGAAAATGCCAGCTTTGTCTGTTCAGTCAACTTGTGCATGCGAGTAATAAAAGTTTCAAGCTCATCTTTGCTGTAGCTGTTTTCAAGGGAAAGCATAGGTGTTCGATGGGCTACTGTATTAAACCCTTCTGTTAACACTTCTCCAATGCGTTTTGTTGGGGAATCGGCTTCTACCCATTCCGGATGGGTAGTTTCCATTTCTTGGAATTGTTTATAAAGCCTATCGTAATGATCGTCAGTGATGATTGGCTCGTGTTCGGCATAGTAACGTTGATTGTGCTCTTGGATCTCACGACAAAGGTTTAAATAGTCCTGGTGTGTAATGTTTTTCTGCATAGTCATCGAATTAAAATTTTATAATTTTGAAGATCATTGTCGCTAATGGAGCAAGTTGAATTTGGAGACCATAGGCGTCCTCTTGATCATCTCGTAATATTGTTGGGTTCGGATTGCATTGTCCTGAACCTCCATATTTTAGATCATCGCTATTAAACACTTCGCTCGCATGGTAAAGGCCCCTTAAATTGATCAGATAATGCGGGTGATAAGTCGGTGTAAAATTATGGACGCATAAGAAATTGCCTGCGATACTTTTTCTGAGATAACAGATGACACAATTTTGACGATCGTTAAAATCTACCCACTGGAAACAGGAATAATTATCGTCATTTTCCCAAAAGGTAGGATGCTCTAAATAAAAATGATTGAGCTCTTCAACCAATTTTTGAATGCCTTGGTGGTTCGGAAATTGGAGTAAAAACCATTCAATTTCATTTTTGCAATTCCATTCGTTCCATTGACCAATTTCACCCCCCATGAAAAGCAATTTTTTTCCTGGTTGGCAGATCATATAGCTGTAGAGAAGACGCATATTGGCAAATTGCTGCCAGGAATCTCCGGGCATTTTGCCTAACAAGCTGTTTTTGCCATGGACGACTTCATCATGAGAGAGAACAAGGATGAATTTTTCTGAAAAAGCGTAAAGCAATCCAAAGGTCAAATCATTTTGATGATAAGAACGGTAGATCGCATCCTTGGAAAAATACCGCAAGGTATCATTCATCCACCCCATATTCCACTTGTAGTCAAATCCAAGGCCTCCTTTTTCTAATGGATGCGACACGCCACTGAAAGATGTGGATTCTTCTGCAATAGTCAAGGCTCCGGGAAACTGTTGATGTACAATAGAGTTAAAATGCTTAAGAAATTCAACAGCTTCTAAATTGACATGGCCGCCATATTTGTTGGGAATCCATTCTCCGGGTTCACGACCATAGTCCAGATACAACATGGAGGCTACAGCATCAACACGAAGGCCATCAATATGCATGTAATCAAGCCAAAAAAGAGCATTGGCAACAAGAAAGTTTGAGACTTCTTTGCGGCCATAATTGAAAATGTATGTACTCCAATGGGGGTGAAAGCCTTGTCGTGAGTCAGCATGTTCGTAAAGAGCAGTACCGTCAAAGCGTGCAAGTGAAAAACTGTCAGTCGGAAAATGTCCGGGAACCCAGTCTAATATAATTCCTATGCCGTTTTTATGCATATGATTGACAAACCATTGGAAGTCCATAGGAGTGCCATGACGGCTAGTGGGGGCATAAAAACCTGTGACCTGATAGCCCCAGGATTCATCTAATGGGTGCTCTTGGATGGGGAGAAGTTCAACATGCGTGAATCCCATTTTTTTACAGTAGGGAGCCAGCAGTCTAGCAAGATCTTTGTAATTTAAAAATTCTTCGTCAGATTTTTTCCAGGAACCCAAATGAATTTCATAAATCGTCATTGGTTTTGGTAGGGTCGCTTCTGCAGCACGATTTGAAAGCCATTGTTGATCTTCCCATTCAAATCTGTTGACATTCGCAACAATCGAAGCTGTCATCGGTCGTAGTTCGCTTGAAAATGCAAATGGATCGGATTTGAGCTGAAGGCTGCCATCAGACGCTTTTATTTCATATTTGTACCGCGCTCCTGTAGTTAGGCCGGGAATAAATATTTCCCAAATCCCTGAGGCCCCTAAGCTGCGCATTGGATTTTGCCGTCCATCCCAATAATTAAAGTCACCGACAATTGACACTCTGCGTGCTGAAGGAGCCCAGACAGAAAATTTAACCCCTTTTACGCCATCATGAACTATGCTGTGTGCTCCTAAGACATTGTACAGTTGGTAGTTCACACCTTGATTAAATAAGTATTGGTCGAATTCGCTGACAGTTGGCCAAAATGCATAGGGATCGTTGGCAAGCAACCCATTCTGATGGTAAATGCGGTAATCGTGATTAGATGTTTGTGGGGGGACAACGACCTCAAAAAAACCTGTCCCCGGAATATTTTGTGCAGGTACAATTTTTCCAAATAGTTCAATATGCACTGCATATGCTCCCGGACGAAAAAGCCTGATGACTTTTCCGGATTTTACATCATGCAATCCAAGAATTTGGTGAGGATCATGGTGATCACCGTTGGCAATTTGTGCTAGAGCATCCCGAAAACTTGTTTGCACAAAAACTCCTCTTAATTGTTATCACTCTTTTGAAAAATTTCCAAACTTTGGTTGAACAAACTTGATTAAGTCCTCGCCATTCATGATGATCGATTCAGTGACCAATCCACAATTGAATGCTACTGTTTTAAGGGCTTGAATCTTTTCATCGTAAAAAGTTTCCAAATTCATCAATTCCCCAAAAGGGGGAACTCCACCAATGAGCAGACCAAAGCGCTCTAATATGACTGCCGGGTCTTCAAACTCGCATTTTTCACCAACTAGCGCTGCAATATTTTTCATGTCGAGCTTTAAATGTGAGGGCACGTTGACCTGATAATTTTTCTTGGTGGTCTTTCCTTTTAAAATAATCGATTTGATCCCTTCTTCAAGGAGCGTGCCACGAACTTTTGCAGAATCTTCAGATGTCTGTGTAGGGGTGTGTGCAAGATGCCTAAATTCAACATCATGTTCCCTTAAGGCCCTGATGATCTCATTTCGAATATTTTCGCTTCCAAAGAAAATTTTTGCTTTGATGCGATTTCCAGCAATGCGTTTTGTGTCTGAGGGAAATAACGAGGTTTCACGGATGTTTTTTAGTTTTAAGATTGTCATCGTTAATCTTTCTAAACCCATTCCAAACCCCCCGTGAGGAGGCATTCCATATTTAAAAATACTGAGGTAATCTTCAAAGTTTGAAGGGTCCATTCCCTTGGAACGAATGCCTTCCACCATCGAATCATAGGTATGTCGACGTTGTCCTCCCGATGTGATCTCAGTACCTGCGCAAAGGAGGTCGAAGGTATTTGTTAAAAGAGGATTATCCTCTTTTGGGAAAGCATAAAATGGCCGCTTTCCTGTTTGCCAATCAGTTATAAATATAAGGTCAGTCCCAAATGATTCTCTAGCATAGGCACAGAGTTCTCTTTCAGCTGAAGGGCTAAGATCTGGCTCTTGCCGTTCATCAACACCTGTGCGTTTATAGTAGATTTCTTGCGCTTCTGCAAATGTCACGCGTGGGAAGGGGACGTTCTCCGGTGCGGAAATAATCTGATTGTTAAGAGCTGCAATCTCAGGTGCGCAGTGTTCATGCAAATGCTTAAGAATAAACTTTATGCAATTTTCTTGAATATCGAGGATTTCATGCCAGTGATCGAAGAATCCAATTTCAAACTCAAATTGTTTGCCTTCCGCAAGATGTCGAGGCGTCTGGGAAGGCTCGGCACGAAAAAAAGGCATAAGCGCAAAGACTCTTTCATTGACTCCGACCATCATTTGCTTATAGAGCTGGCTGCTTTGAGCAAGAGTGGCTGTATATCCAAAATAATCCACATTAAAGAACTCTGCCCCTCCTTCTGATGAAGCACCGACAATATTTGGAGCAAAATATTCTACTGCCTTGACCTGATCATGCATATAAAGTCGAAATGCATGAACAATCTCCGCCTGTATCTTAAATACAGCTTGAAGCTTACTATTTCTAAGAGCGATGGGACGGTGATCCAAAATAAATTCTAAATCAGAAGGGATTTCAGGCTTATAATACTCGATGGGAGGTGGTGTGTGAATTGCGACATCTATAGTTATTTTGGGATCTATAATTTCAATCCCTAGCCCAGCTTGCGATGATTTGATTGCTTTGCCGACGATTTTAAGAACTGTGCCTGGCTGTAAGTGAGAAATTTTGCGGAATTCCTCTTTATCTTCGATAACGATTTGAGAGTATCCTTTATAGTCGCGCAAAATCAAAAAATTGATCTTGCCTAGTGAGCGCAAAGTGTGTAACCAGCCGCGCAAGCAAACACTTTGATCAATATACTGTGAAAGTTCGGAAGAAAGTACTCGTTGCATATGATTTCCATCCTAGCGTTTAAAGTTATCAAATAAATAGCGTTCGCCCGCAGAAAATCCGATTGGCTGTCCGCAAATTTGGGGTTGTGTCGAGCCGTCTCTATGTCTTCTTAAACGGAAAGTCTTAACATTGTTAGGAAATTGGAACGTGAGCTGTGAAGATTCACAAGGCTGAAAGCAGATCCGTCGAATCGTTTTCTTTGACCATTCCAAATTAAAAAACCCGATCTCAGGTATACGGACATTAAGCATTCTACCGCAATGAAATTTTGCCGGGAGGCAGGGGAGGATCTGTATATTATCAGACGTTCGATCAATGATCATGCGCTTGATCAAATTTTTGCCATCCGAAAGCAGTGTTAACGGACTGGCCGTTTTACTCATATCTAGTGGAGGAACATTTAAACCCTGCTTTTGATCATCTTCCATTCTTGGTACAAGCAAACCCTCAAAGCCTGCTAAAAAAAGCATTTCCAACAGTTTAATAAGTTTTTCCGGATCTTTTTCTTCGAGAGCTCTGTAGGCATCCTTGAGGAGATAAAGAGTGCCAGTATCGGCGATATTTGGCTCATGGGGAGAAAGAGAGGGGACTAACTGTCCAAGCCTAAACCAGAAGGGAAGGATCTCCATCATTTTTTGACGACGGAGTACCATTGCCCAATCTTGAGATTTTGATATTCCAAAGGAGAGGTTTTCAAAGGCAATAGGTTGGATAGGCTCAACTTTTTCAGTTTGCGGGATGTTCACAAATAAAGAAGTGCCTGCAGGTTCCTTTTCTGTAATAATCTTAAAAGATTTGCCGGAATCTGTGGCTTGAATGCGGTAGCGAAAATAGCCTTGCGCCCCTTTTCCCCAGACTTTTAGGCATCCCTTTTCAATATCCTGCTGCATTGTAAACCCTTCAACAATGCCATTGACATTGAGAGGGATTTCATTGAGAAGCTTTTTATGGGTTCCTTCGAGGTTATAGACACGGATTAATGCCGGATAAACTTCACAGCAAAAGGTTGAAAAGGGAAGTAGTGCAGAACTTCCGGAAAGGTGCGTGAAGGGCTTAAAACGTTCTGAAATAGTTATGCGCATATTATTAATCATTGCAACTTCCAATGACCACTCCGCGAAGCCCTTTAGCAGTATTTTCGACAAGTTCCACATCCAGAATTTGGTTAGATTGCCAGTTGCCTTTAGGGATGAATACTTTTAAAAAGTTGTCGGTATGGCCATAGATAAGTTCTTCGTCCGCAGACTCTGTTAACACAAGCATGCGTTGACCCACATATCGGCTTTGAAGTGCAAATGCTGACTGCTCAGAGGCTCTCAGGACAATCTGTTTGCGCTCTTTAATAATTTGAGGAGGAACTTTGTTCGGCATTAATGCAGCGCGTGTTCTCTGTCTTTCGCTGTAGGGGAACATATGGACCTTGGCAAATTGTACTTCATTAATCACAGCAAGAGTTTCATTAAAATCTGCCTCGGTTTCACCGGGAAAACCTACGATGACATCCGTTGTAAAGGAAAATGTTGGAGATGCCGCTTTTAAACGGTCGACAGACTCCATAAAAACTTGTCGAGTATATTTGCGGTTCATGCGCTTAAGAATGACGTTGGATCCAGCTTGTAAAACGATATGCATTGATTGGCAAGTTGTCTTGCCATTAACGATGATATCCAGGAGATCATCGGTGATTTCATCAGGATCAATGGAAGATAGACGCAAGCGTTTTAAGCCTTCAATGTTATCAACTGCTCGCATTAGGTCAGCCAGAGAATCAGGTTTTTCGCCTTCAGGTTTTGCGCCATCAAAATCTCCGACATTAATACCGGTGATCACGACTTCTTTGAATCCATTGGCGATTAAACCTTTTACTTCTTGCACAACTTCTGAAATAGTACGTGAACGCGATCGACCGCGAACGTAGGGGATGATGCAATAAGTACAGAAGGAGTTGCAGCCATCTTGAACTTTGACAAAGGCTCTGGTGTGGCACTCAAAATGGGTGATAGCAAATTCCGGAACTTCAAGATCGGGAAATATGGCAGAGATCAGCGATTCTTTATCTTTGTTGGCCACAATGGCTGTCACGCCGCCAATCTTTAGAATGCGTTCAGGTTGTTGTTCGGATGCGCAACCAGTGACAACGAGCTTTGTGCCGGGATTTTTCGCAGCGAGCTGACGAATCTCATGAAGGCTTTGGTTATCTGCAGAGGCTGTCACGGTACAGGTATTCACGATACAAATATCAGCCGTTTCATTTTCGCTGGCAGTCTCGTAACCTAGTTGCTTTAGTTGATCAGCATAAGCTTGCGATTCATATTGATTGGTGCGACAACCAAGGGTGACGACCTTAAATTTTTTTGGCGTTTGATCCATAAGCTACAGTGTGTACCCACTTTGGGTTATTGATATTGGAAGTTGTAAGTTCCAAAAGTTTATCACACTGAAGCGCCCATTTCAATAGTGTTTTTAAAAACAGTAAACGTTTAAACTTTTAACTTTCCAATTTTTTGCGTAGTAGAATTTTGACTGTCTGAACTGTATTAGAAGGTGATATTTTTTGCTCAGGCGTAAAGGTATATTTTTCTATTGTATTGGCTAGCGCGTTCCAGAAGGGCACAAGATTGGCTGATCTTTTAATTTTTTCAGCGCTCATGGCATTTAGTATAGTTAGTAAACGGTTGATTCTTTGCTTTGTAATGGGTGTAGAAGTTGCTTCTTGATTTTCTAACTCCCAAAAGTTGACTAATGCTTTTGCCGGAGACATTTTCCGTATGCAAATACCTATGCTATCAGCGTCCATTGTTTCAAATTCTTCACTGAACTTCGACACATAATTATTATTAATTTCTACATTAACGAGGAAATTTTCAATTTCCTTTACTTCCCAACGTCTTGTTATGGGTGTATAAATTTTAGAGGTTAAATTCTTCCAATTTATCACAGTTTGAGAGGGTGTTTTTGATGCATCTAAATTGGGAACCGAATCATTTTTTGAATCAGCATTTGTGATTTTATATTCAGGGCTTACAGGTGTTTTTAAATTTGCGTTATGCTGTACCTCTTCCCTTTTCTCCAAAATGATGTTCACAGTACTGTCAGTATCCTTGAGATCAGATTCTTCCTGAGTTTCTTCTGCAGTGGTTTTCAATAAATAGCACAGGCTTAGACCGGAACCAATTAATAGGGTGGTGACAAAACTTTTTCCTGCGCCGGAAATTTTTGCTGAGTTTAAAAAGTATGCAATTCCAAAAGTTGTAATGACTCCTACAGCTATCTGTTTAATATTAGCAGGAGAAGTGAAATAGCCCCGATAAATATTTAAATCCCCGGAACCAAAATATTTTCCAACTCTCGATAGTTCCATAAGCCCCCTTCCCTTAAAATCGCATTGGTAAATTCCAGCTCTACTTGAGATATTACAAGATGAAACAAGTGAAAGCAATGACTCTTTTGAGAACTCAACGGCTGCTTTTTCTGACAACTGCGGGCCGGTCTCTCCGAAAACTATTTAAAAAGAAATTATCGATAATTGTGATCTGTGATTTAAATTATTGTTAGATATTTAAGTCGAGGGGCATTTACCTTGTTGTTAACTGTAGTTCTATTGTATAATAGTGCTTTAGTTTTTTGTAGAGTTTAAAAAAAGGGTTTTAGAATGTTATGTCCAGGAATTAATAAATCCGCGCTGATGCCAACTCTGATAGAACCTCTCCAAATCAAAACTATTCTTAAGGGAGCATTAATTGATTCTGCAGTGATGGCCTCAGCTGTAGGTTTGTCAGTATTAGCGGCTTTTGCTGTAGCCACAGTAGTTATATATCCTATAGGTTTGGTTATCGCAGCATCAACGACAATCGGAATCACAGTAGGAATTTCTTGCGTAGCGTATCGAAGACTTTGTATGAAAACTCTTAATACAAAAGAATTTAATGAGTGTTTGGATTCAGCTAAATATATTGCTACTAAAATAGGCGACTTAGAAAAAAATAAACAACTACGAATACTGGATAACAAATTAAAATTTTACCACGAGCTTTGTGCCTATTCCAAATCAGAACTTGGGTATCTTCACACTCTTAAATCAAAGATGCAGTACGAATCTTTAAACTTAAAAAAAGAATTTGATGTCGCGCAAAAAGATCTCTTTGACAAGCTTGAAAGCGATCTTGTTAGGCTGACCGAAATACATAACAAAGCTGTGGAAGACAGAATGCTAGCAGAGGGGAAAGACAACCCAAGCAAAATCAATGCTATGAAAGCTTATGAAAAAAACATGCAATCACGAATTATCGAATGCAATTCATTAATTAGCCAAATGGGACTTCCTACAAATGAATTTACAACGACAAAATCCCATGTCCACAACTTTGTCGCGGTTGTAGACAAAAAACTTTGCCTTTTAGAAAGGAAGTTAAAGCATCAACAAAATCCTATCGCGGGAAGTAAAAAACTTGAAAAAATAGAGAAAATTTTGGGAAATGCCCCGTCATTTGAGGCAATGCAACAGAGCTCCAAGGCTATTAAAGAGAGCTTAACAAAACCGGCAGTGAAGATTGTCGACCATCATGAGGCAAAGGCATTGAACCTGGCTCATCCTGAATTAAAATGGGGTGAATCCCATATGAATCATGCTCTGACACTGCCTGCAAATTGGACAGAAGTTCGCAGTTCAATGATCAAGCTTTCAAGTGCAGGAAAAATGTATGTTTCTGTGACTTTGAATACTCCTCTTAATATTGGGAAAGAGGGTGGTGTACCTTCTGGCATGCGCTCGCATAAGGCATTTAAACATAGAGCGACAAATTTGATGATGACCACCTCATATCTTAAAGATTCCAAGGGGCGCTATGACGAACGAGTGACTTTCCGTGGTGGCCAATTTCCAACTAAAATGGCTGCTAAAGAAGCGTTGATGCAAATGATTCAAAATCTGCCTAAGGGACAAAAACTTGAGAAGCTGCATATCAATTCCCTTCTAACTCCTACTGCATTTACAGCATTTATTAGAGATAAGGCCCTCATCGCAGCTCATAGGGAGAACATTTTAGGCGCCATCAATGAATTGATGCTGGATCCGAAATCTGACCGGGAATCGCTTCAAAAGTTAAAAAATGAGATTGCCATTAGCAACCTAGGAGTTAATGAAGGCGCTGTAGGTGAATTAAAATACAAATTCCTCCGATTCCCATATAAATTTGGCTGGCACACATCGATAGGGATGTACTCCAATGAAGCCAGCCAGAAGATGAACCAGGCATTGAATACATGGATGGATGGTATCGACAAGGAAAATCCTTCTATATCTAATTTGGACCGCCTAGGAGCCATATTGGAAGTCGGACAGGAAATGGAAGCGGTATGGGCAAATAATGACTACGCCAACCCTAAGGTAGGAAATAATCAGTTCAAAATGCCTGCCCTATGGAAAACGATGGATGGCTTGATCGACGTTGTTTCATATACGAATTGCATGAGCGGTAAGGACAGAACCGGGGAAGTTGAAAGCAGTGCTCAGGGGTACATAGATGAGATAAATATGAATATTGCGGACCAAAAATGCAAACTGATTAAAACTTTTGATGATACTTATAATTCACTTAACATATTCCAAAAACTGAGTTGGTCCAAGC
>JACCVN010000425.1 GCA_013698165.1 Parachlamydiaceae bacterium
ATTGTATAATACAGGCTCTTTTAAATGAGCTCAACCGCGAGAGCTTTCGCGTTGCCCAAATTCTCAGATTGAGCTAAGGGCAGTATATTTCGACATACAATATTTTTTGCTGTTTTAAGATGGTGCGATTGTAGTATTATACGCCCTTAGGAGTTCATTAAATGTTCATTATTCATATCGCTTCGGAACTTGCCCCTATTGCTAAAGTTGGTGGACTGGCAGATGTCACTCTTGGACTTTGCCGGGAACTCTCCTGGAAGGGTCATGATACCGACATCATCATTCCCAAATACGATTGCATGAATAGCAATGATGTAAGAGACTGCACTATCCACATGTCCAATCTAATGTCTTTCTATGAGGGCAAATGGTATTCCAACACAGTTTGGATGGGCTGGGTGGAAAATTTAAAGGTCTACTTCATCGAACCTCATAACCCGACCTATTTTTTTAATCGGGGCTGCTATTACGGCTGTGAAGATGATCTTGAGCGTTATCTTTACTTTTCGCGCACTGCGCTAGAATTTATCCACAAAAAGCAGTTGTCTCCCGATATAATCCATCTTCATGATTGGCAAACCGCTGTCGTGGCTCCCCTATTCAAAGATATCTACTTCGAACTTGGGTTGAATAAGCCAAAAATTGTCTTTACTATTCACAATATCGAATATCAAGGTAAATGCAAGACCGCAGATCTGGACAAAATAGGACTCGATGGTAAAAAATATTTGGTTCCGGAAAAACTACAGGACAATTTCGAAAAAGACACCTTAAATTTACTTAAAGGAGCCATTGTCTATTCTGATTATGTGACCACTGTATCCCCTAATTATGCAAAAGAAGTCACTACTCCTCAAGGTGGACGTGGTTTAGAAGGGACTCTAGTACATTATGAAAATAAATTTTCAGGCATTTTAAACGGGATTGACTACTCTTATTGGAATCCCGAAATTGACCGCTATCTTCCGGCACACTTTTCCTCTCGAGAAATCCCCGCAAATAAAAAAGATCGCAACACGTTGGATAAAAAAGCCTATATCAAAATGGTTTTGCGCGAGGAACTTCAACTGGAAGATTCCCATAGACCCATTATTGGATGTATTGCCAGATTAGTTCCTCAGAAAGGGATCGATCTGATTGAACACACCATTAAGTATGCAACTGAAAACCATGCTCAGTTTGCACTTCTTGGTTCTAGCCCTATTCCCAGTATTGCTGATAAGTTTCATAAGCTGAAGCAAAAATATGTCGATCACCCCCATGTAAGCCTGACTTTACATCATCAGGAAGAATTGGCGCATAACATCTATGCCGGATCAGACCTATTTATTGTTCCTTCGCTATTTGAACCCTGCGGACTAACGCAAATGATCGCTCTAAAATATGGTGCTATACCCATCGTACGTAAAACCGGGGGGCTTGCAGACACAATCTTCGACGTGGATTACTCTGGCAAGGCATTTGAAGATACTAATGGCTATACTTTTGACTATCCTGATATCCAAGGGATTGAATCAGCCTTGAATAGAGCTATCGACTGTTGGTTCCACCAGCCTGACAAATGGAGGCATCTAATGATCAATGGCATGAACATCGATTTTAGCTGGAACCATCCTTCAGACCAATACTTAGAAATTTATCAAAAACTTATTAATCGCACATAGAGGAACTTTCCTTGGGCATAGCTAACTACATCACTTTTATACGAATCTTTATCAGTCCAATATTTCTTTTAGTCTACATTAAACATGACGTATTTGAAATTGACAGCATTTCGCTACCCTATTTCCTTTTGTTCCTGTTAACTGTTTCAGAAATGTCTGACGCTTTTGACGGCTACTTAGCAAGAAAATATAATCAGGTCACAGACTTTGGCAAAATTTTTGATCCGATGGCGGATAGTATTTCCAGACTTTCGGTGTTGCTGACATTTACACAAGAACCAGTCAATTTACCAATGCCATTAATTTTTGTTTTCCTATATCGGGATTCAGTGATCAGCACTTTGAGAACGATCTGCGCCCTCAAAGGTTTTGCTTTAGCGGCACGCATGAGCGGCAAAATCAAAGCATTGGTCCAAGCGGTAGCTTCGTTCATCATCTTGTTTTTAATGATCCCACAATCTCTTGGTTACCTTTCAACAGCAGATTTGCAATCGATCAGCTGCTGGATAGTTGCCGCAGCAGCAGTCTACACGGTCTTTTCAGGCGTCGACTACATTTATGCAAATCGCCTCTATATCGGTCGGCTACTTAGGAAAGATAAAAAAGCTGTTCGGCAAACCCCCGCACTTTAATAGAAAACCCTCATAACTTTTAAAGAAGGGAAACTAACGACTAGAACGAAAGATAGTAATAGCCCTGTTTAATTCACTGGTATTATCTTATAATATCAGTCCTTATCGTCTTTTGTCTTTAAAGTCACTAATGTGGTTCATCCTTTGCACATTAAAGTTCTTACTCCTTATTTGTAAAAAAAACAAAAAAAAGCGTCAACAATCTCACCCAAGAAACCTTAATTAATGCCCTAATAATTAATAGTATATAACATGTTGCAAGTTAAATATTAATTCATTAATATATCATATAATCAACCTCCATAACAGTAGGCTTGTACATGCAAATACCACCACGTCCATTCTTGCCCCTTGAAAATATTACTAACTACTTCCAAAATACTCCCTACTCTTTCTATCAAGGCACTCGAGTGTTAACCACAACAATTGCGGG
>JACCVN010000329.1 GCA_013698165.1 Parachlamydiaceae bacterium
GGGTTGAACGATCGAGAGTGCCTCCAAATTGTAATATGGATTCGCTTTCGATCATTCAATCGCTAGGATTTTCTTTGCCAAAAACATTAACAAAATGAACACCCTACACCCGGGTTAAGTTGACTGCGGAGTTCGTTGTCATCCTTTAGGAGTTTAACTATGAGCCACATCATGAATGATCAACTGGATCCCGAAACGCAATCTAATGTCGACCGCTGGCTCAACGAAAATTATGACCCCGACACAAAAAGCAAAATTCGTAAATTGCAAAATGACAATCCTGAAGAGATCATAGATGCTTTTTATAAAAATTTAACCTTTGGTACTGGAGGCCTTAGAGGCATCATGGGGGTTGGATGTAATCGGATAAATTTTTATACTGTGCGTGCAGCCACTCAGGGTGTAGCCGACTATCTCAATTCACAAACTCTCTCATCGCACTCTTCTCATAAAGTCCTTATCGGTTATGATTCCCGCCATAATTCCAGAGCTTTTGCTGAAGAAGCAGCGAAAGTATTGGCTGGCAACAAGATAAATGTTTTGTTGTTTAAAGATATTAGACCGGTACCTTTGATCTCTTTTGGTTGCAGATATAAAAAATGTAGCGCAGCTATTATGATAACAGCATCGCACAATCCAGCGCAGTATAATGGCTACAAAATCTATTGGTCTGACGGCGCCCAGGTGCTCTCCCCACACGAAAATAGCATCAGCAAAAGAATTAATCAGATCACCGACTTGGAAATGATCAAATCTGTTTCATCGATAGATGATGTCTTAATCGAAGAAGTTGACGATGAAATGGATAAAGCCTATTTGGATAGTGTCACTCGCCTGCAAAATTATTCTGATGTCAATAGCCTGGAAGGATCAAAACTGAAGATAGTCTATTCAAGTTTACATGGTACAGGGATTACATTAATGCCTCAGATTTTAAACCGCTGGGGATTTAATGATATCGACTATGTCGATCAACAAATTGTTCCTGATGGAGATTTTCCAACTTCACCGTCACCAAATCCAGAAGAACCCAAAACATTAGCTCTCGGGATTCAAAAACTCATCGATGCAAAGGGGGATGTGCTAATCGCCACAGATCCTGATGCCGACCGCGTGGGTGTTGCTATCTTGCATAAAGGCAAAGTCAAAATATTTTCCGGCAATCAGATTGCTTCTCTCCTTCTTAATCATGTTTGTGATGCACTTTCATTCAAAAATAAAATGCCCGCCAACGCAGCATTCATTAAAACAATTGTGACTACTGAACTCTTTCAAGCGATTGCCGACTATTATCAGAAACCTTGTTTCAGTGTCCTACCGGGATTTAAATACATTGCTGAGAAAATTCGTCAGTGGGAAAATGAACCTAGAGGGAATCAGTTTATCTTTGGTGGTGAGGAATCTAATGGTTTTCTCTATGGGACACAAACCCGAGACAAAGATGCTATTTCGATTGGAGCTCTGGTATGCGAAATGGCTTTGCAAGCAAAACTTAAGGGCAAGACACTCCTCGATCTTTTGTATGATCTCTATCGACAATATGGTGTGTATGAGGAGGATATCTCTACAATCAAATTTGACGATAGCAGGGCCGGAAAGGAGAAAATGGCAATGAGTATGCAGCTTCTGCGTAGATCACCCCCAATAACAATTACAGGGGTAGATGTTCTATTTTTCGAAGATTTCGAACAATCAATAAAATTTGATTTTAAGTCCCATAAAATGGAACCCTTACAACAGCCTAAAAGCGAAATCCTTCTGTTTTGGCTTGAAGATGGAAGCAAATTAATTGTACGTCCTTCAGGTACAGAACCAAAAATTAAAATCTACAGCTGTGTTTTTGAAAAGTCTTTTGAGAGCATTGAAGAAGCCCTTAAAAAGTGTGAAACGAAGGCAAATGCCTATACAGCCGCATTAAAAGAAATACTCAATGAAGAGAGATGAAAGTGTGTTTTACATAACACTAAGTCCATATTATCAGTGCCCATAGTCCCTATTCAATTTTTTTAAATAAAGGTAAACTTATGAATCTACTTAGATCAACAATATTTGGATTAATACTATCCTGTGGCTTTGGAACGCAAATTTCTGCAGCTGCTCCAGCAACAATTCAAGACTATGAATTCCACCAGGAACGCATGCGTCTGACATCAGATTCAGTCATAGCTATTTCATCATTTGACTCTAAAGATCATGTGACTGCCTATACTCACTATGGAATACGCCTTTGGAATGCTGTTTTCCATGCAAAAATTCTTTCTTGGGATATTTCAGGAGATTTGGTATTCGTCTTTTCTAAAGACCGTCAGGGGCATTCAACTTACATCACTTGCATCAACAGATACACAGGCGAACAAATCTGGCAAAAACCATAGTTCGACGGCTTCTTAAAGTTTCACGCTTCTGGCAACCTCTTAAGAGGCACCACCAGTTTTTAACGCAAAGACGCAAAGGCGCAAAGAAGCAAAGAGTTCTTTGCGCCTTTGCGTTAAAACTAGTGGTGGCCCCAAGCGTCTCTACGGCGCCTTTGGCTTATTGCGGTAATTACCTGGACCGCTGCGGTGCTTGGCTGGCCCACTTGGGATTTTGCGGTAGGCTCTTTCGGGTGGAGGTGTACCTATCCACATCGCTTCGCGTTTAATAGTCTTTAATACTTGCTGCAAAGTTGAAAGCTCCCGATCTGTGACAAGGGTCACGACATTGCCGGCCTTGTCATAGCGGCCTGTACGACCTGAACGATGAACATAAACATCAGGATCATCGCCTAAATGGTAAATAATTACATGGGTCACGCCTGAAAAATCCAACCCTCTGGAAACGACATCTGTGGCCACAAGGTGTTTTATTCTACTGTTACGAAATTTACTTGTTACCATTGTACGCACATCTTGCGATAAGCCGGCATGCAAAAAGTCGACGGCGTCGATTTCCTTTTGTAAGGCGCGGCAGACCTTATCAACTTCAATGCGTGAGTGGCAAAAAATGATACTCTGTTTAGGTTGCAGCTCTTTCATCAAATGAATTAGAGCTTCCCCTCTTTGATCATGACGGCAATACAGAAATTGGTGGTCAATTTGTGATGGTGTCCGATGCTCGTCTGTAATGGCAATTTCAAAGGGATTTTTCATTTGATTTTTAGCAATTTCTCGAATTTGCTGAGGCATCGTTGCAGAAAAGAGCAGCGTTTGATGATCATGGTTTAAGCATTGCATGACAAAAAGAAGATCTTCATAAAATCCCATGCTTAGCATCTCATCAGCCTCATCCAAAACTAGTGTTTTGACATGGGTCAGATCAATATCGCGACTATAAATAAAATCGATCAACCTACCCGGTGTTGCAACTAAGACGTGCACACCATGCTTGAGTTTGGACTGCTGCATTGTTGCACTTTCGCCGCCAAAAATTGCAAAGGCTTTGACCCCTTTATCCATACCAATTTTTTGAGTTTCAGTAGCATACTGAAGTGCAAGCTCGCGTGTGGGAACGATAATTAACGCTTGAACGTGCGGAGTCGTAGTATCGACAAGATGGCAAATAGGAATCGCGCACGCGGCGGTTTTGCCTGAGCCGGTATGTGCTAATGCAATAAGATCCCGCTTTTCAAGAATGACCGGAATCGTCTTAGCTTGTATTGCTGAGGCGAGCTGATAGTTCATTTTTGATAGAGACTTAAGGATTAATGTATCTAAAGGGAATTCGTTAAAACTTGACATATTTCCATTATTTATGGGATTGAATGCGATCGATATTTTTTTTCATCAGCTTAGCGACAAATGCTTTTGGAAGGATATAACGTACAAGGAATACTGAAACACGATATTTCCAATTGAAAATATGCAATTTCTTTCCTTTAACGATCTGATTCCAAATTTCCTTTGCGGCAAAATCTGCTGTCATTGGGGAAATATCGTTATTTTTAGACTTTGGATTTCCACCTGCATTGGATCGAAAGTTTGTGGAAACGACACCTGGGCA
>JACCVN010000492.1 GCA_013698165.1 Parachlamydiaceae bacterium
CGTGGTGTGTCGATCGTAAAAGGGGTTGTATTAGTAAATACAGCCCCTTTTACGATCGGCAAACCACGGGGCTTTGACGCAGAAATAGTCGAAAATACTACCTTAACAGTGTACTAGCTACGGGTATGCAAAAAAAACCCCTCATAACCCTGGCAAGGGGTTCATCTCTTTTAAATCATGTTAGGTCTGATAAATTTTGGTAAATGATAAGGCTTACGCGTGTGGATACATGCGACGCATTCTCGGCTGTGTCCCCTTATTTAAAATATCCCTGAGTTTGGTTTCAATAGAGGACTTCTCAGGATTTAGGAGTATTGCCATACTTTTTGAGCACAACGAATAAGCAAATAATTAATAATTAATGGCTTAGATTCAATTCATACAACTCTGCAAAGGCTTCTTCAATCTGTTGTTTGACTTTTTCAATGATTGCAGTGTCAACATGTGAAAAATGAGGTACATTTCCAAAGGACTTATGTTTTTCAGTGATTGTTCCAATATCAGAGATGGATTTTTTAGGAAGTTTCCAGTGTGCTTCAAGAAGTTCAAACTTCACTTTTTGTTGGTGATAAAGCAAGAGGCCTACAACCCGCATAGTTCCATCATATAATTTATTATCAAATTGAGGAGCTTCAACAGGGATAGACTCGATGAATTGCTCAACTAAAAATAGAGCCTGTTTATCGCTGGCCCAGTAACTATAGGCGCTTTCAGGATTAGATGAGAGAGCTCTTTTATTTTCCTTACTCAATATGTATTCTAGAGTGCTGTCTAGATTATCCTTATCAATAATGATAACGCCTTGTCCCTTGGTAGAACTTATAGGTTTAATCACAAAAAAATCACTTTTAATATCTTGAATAATGGAATTTACTAAATTCTTTGAATATTTTTTCGGATAGATCTTAGATATCGGTCTGAGGTTGCTTAGTTTAGGAGAACTTTTCAAAAGAGCATCCATCACATGTTTATTTCTAATATTTGAATATAGGGCGGCATCCATAATTATAACTCCTGGATACTTCTCTCTTAAATTTTCTAGAGGCATTTCTTCGGGTTTTGCATACAAAATTCCATGATAATTATTCAGATTATATGGATCTTTTACTCGCCCTAATGAAGCTTTAATAAAATTCTTATCCTTTTTTAATTCACTAACATTGTTTACTTTTTTCCATCCCATTGATGCAAATTTAAGCATACATTTTTTATCACATATCGCTTTCTCAGTGTACCAGACATTGGATTGAAACTTTGAAATAAAGTCGCACAACATCTCCGGAACCAATCCATTGCCTTCCATAAGATAATCATAACCACTAAATACCGACACTCCTCCAGGTTGAATTTCACAGATTTTAACACCATCTAGATTGTTATATTTTAAATCAAAAATCACAAACGACATGTCTGCGTCGAATTTTTCCAGCCTGTTGTCATGACTGGCATGGGCCTTTGAAATATTTTGCAGATATCCTGAATCATGATTCTGGACATTCGCGTAGGCGATGTTCAAGGAAAGCATCAAGGTAAGAATTACAAACCGGTAAATAGCACTCATAAGTACTCCTAAATGATAAGAATTATGGTTGAAAGGCATTACATCTAACACGAAATGATAAAAAACAGCAATATTTATTTGAAATTCCTTGCCTATCAGCCTTCATTAGAGTTGCTGTTGCAATTGGTATAAAGCTCTTGAAAACCGTCCTGAAGTTGTTGTTTTACTTTCTCGATAATTTCCGGGTCAACTTTTAAAAAATGCGGGATCTTTGCATAGGATTTATGCTTTTCTATAAGGGTGCCTTCTTCAGAAACAGATTTTATAGGAAGCTTCCAATATCCTGCTAATACATCAAGTTCAGATTTTTTTTGATGATAGAACAAAATGGCAATGACTCGCATCGTGCAATCATACAATTTGTTATCAAATTGAGGGGCTTTTAAATAGTCAGATTCGATGAACTGCTCTACCAAAAAAGATCTCTCTCTATCAGTTGCCCAATAATTATACGTTTGATCAGGGTTTGACAAGAGTTTACTTTTGTTTTCTTTTGTGAACAGATACTCTAGAGTACTCTCAAGATTATCTTTATCGATAATGATAACCCCAAAGCCTTTTGTGGAGTTTAGGGGTTTGATCACAAAAATATCACTCTTAATATCTTGAAAAATAGACTCCACTAAATCTTTAGAAAAGACTTTGGGATATATCTTGGAGACAGGCCTAAGAGTGCTTAATTTAGGTGAACTTTTCAATAAAAAGTCCATCGAATGTTTATCTCTTATATGAGAATACAGAGCAGCATCTAAAACAATAACTCCAGGATATTTTCTTCTTAGCTCCACTAGGGAAATGTTTTGTGTGGGTCTCACATACACAATTCCGTGATAATCGTTAAGATTATAGGGATCATTTACTCGAGTTGATGATGCCTTTATAAATGCATCATCGGCAACCAATTTGTTAAAATTTTCAAAATTTTTCCATCCCCTTTCCGCGAATTTAATCTTTAGTTTTGGATCGCACACAGTTTTTTCCATATACCATACAGGGCATTGAAATTTTGAAATGTAATCACAAAGCATGCCTTGAACCAGGCCATCCTCTTCCATAAGATAATCGTAACCACTGAGTTTAGATAAACTTATAGGTTGAGTTTCACAAATTTTAATTCCATCTCGAACATTATATTTTAAATCAAAAATCACAAAAGAGATGTCAGCTGCAAATTGTTCCAATTTTTTGTCTGGATCAATGCGTTTTCCCTTTAAGATAGTTTGCAGAAGTCTTAGGTCGTAATTTTGCACATTCGAATAGCCAAAATTTGCAGAAAAGATAATGAAGGGAAACAAGCACTTAAAAATCGAGCTCATCAATACTCCTAGGAGAAAAAGTTGTAGAGCAAAGGGACCTACAATCTAACCTGCAATTATGTAAAAATGCAATATTTCTTTGAAATCCCTGCCTATACGCTGGTATTTAATAGCTTCAATTTAGACAATATTTGTGCATGACTGAGTTGTAAAAAATATTATCAAGTTGATAACT
>JACCVN010000544.1 GCA_013698165.1 Parachlamydiaceae bacterium
GTTTATTAGTAGGTAACTTAGGCGTCTTACGACAAGAAATTATTGATGAAAAATTTGGGACGCCCCTCAAAAACAGTATAGAAAACATCTGTACTGGAAATCTTTTAGATCTACTTCGAGTTCGAAAATTTACTAGTGCAAATAAGAGTTTTCGTTCTGATGCTTTCGCCGCTAATTCACGGCGCCCGCTTGGTAAAAATCAAAGTCAAAATCCTGAAGTTGTTATTTTTGACGGCTCGAATGGTTTTTTAAAGTGGCGAGATTTTTGGAAATCATCTCATTGGGTAGTTTTGCTTGACCAGACTGAATCAGGATTTTCTGATGCAGCTAACACCTTAAACAACCACTACCTTCAACGAACAGGTGAAGATTCTATCCCTGAAGACTTTCCCTGTCCGCCCGATTATATTGAAATTGTTTATTTTCAGGAGAAAATTTAATGGGTCACACTCACATCTCTAACGTCACAAAACTTTACGAACTACAGAGCGATGCGTCTATAGAACATATTGTTATTACCCATCCGAAATTCCGAGAATTTAGTTATCAGGTAAGTAATTTTATCCAAGCAACAAAAGATTTGTCAGATGACGAATTTTGGACGGCACCGATCAAAGCTCTCAAACGTTATCGTTTTGAGATGAGTGTTGCGCCCTTAGGATTTGGCAATAAGGAAACAATAACTAATGAGACAATTGAAAAACTTGAACGAGCCGTTGAAAGCAGTCACTTTTATTATCATAGCTTTTCAGATGGTTTTAATACTTTAGTAAATAATTTAAAGGATTTGGTAAAACAAAATGATAATCCTTTTCTCGATCAAATTTTTGAAATGTTGGAAACCCATTCTGAACTAGCTTTAGTTTTAAAAGAATCAAGACATATTCCAAGAGTTGAAAAAATTTTGTTTGAGAATGGAATCGCAAATTCGGTAAAAATCATTAGCGAATCGCAACTGCGAAAACCACAAGCCATTGAAACAACAATCGTCTGTATTGGTGCCAGTCGTTGGTATCAAGACTATATTTTTCGCACGCCTCGCTCAGAAGAAATTTTTGTGCTGAAATTTTCTTGGATTAAAGACTCTGATTGCCGCATAAATTCCGTGTTCTCCGGGTCAAAGAATGTCACCGAAGTTTTAAGAAAAAGAAATCCCTACTATCATCAAATAAAACCTTTAGAAAATACTTCGAATGACGAAACAGACATCAAGAGTGATAACAATTGGTTAGAAGATGAAGAGCTGATTCCAAGCTTAAATCTTTCAAATGTCAGCAAAAAATTTGCTTTAGAGTATGAAACAACAGATTCAACACTTGGGCGTCTTTTTCAACTTGAAGGTAGGCGCGGCGTTTTTCTCGAATCTGAAGAAAACAGCACGACACTCGTTATTGATCTCGACGATGAAGAAAAAAATCGCGTTCACCGAGCGACAACTAACCATATACAGGCAGGAATGTTTGTGCTGCTACGCGCTGATGAAGGCGAAGGCAACGATTATATAATTCCTGTGGCAAAAAAATTTTGGGGAATAAAGCTCCTCAATACCGGGAACTTCAAAGAAGCTGGAAAAGTAAGCTGAGGGCAATTGTGAACAAAATAGGATTTAGTGCAAGTATTTCTCTCTTGAAACAGAACGGCTCTATACGTGCAAATGAAATTAATGTTCGTAACTGGTTGTCAGAAAAAAAAATTCGTCCGGCAGATTATAGAGATTTTTTTGCAATTATGAAGTCAATCGGAGCAGAAGGACTGGCTGAAAAATGCTGGAACTTCGCTTCGCAAATAGATAAAGCACATCTTTTGGCTGGTAGTCGAATTCGCAAGCAACTACTTCGAAAAGTTTTAAATTCTGATTTAAGTGAATTGGAACAGCGCGGCGAGTTGAGATTTGAGTTGGCAGAATTGGAGGCTAAGCCGCTTCTTGCCTTACGCGTAGTCAGAGTCTCCGAGCAGACTACTGCAATTTCCAGCAATCAGGTAAATAAACTTTTTGAATTGGAGGAAGATAAATGGCTCGGATGATTCCCTCACAAATTTACGGGCAGACTGCGCCACCTGGTGAAGTTAATCTTTTTAACTACCTTCATGATGACCCAAACACGCATGATTGGGTAGTCTTGCATTCGCTTGACATTGTTAACCATCGAACTCAAACATCCGGGGAGGTTGATTTTGTTGTAATAATCCCGCAAAAAGGTGTTTTGTTTATTGAGGTCAAATCACACAGCTACATTGACCGAAGAGATGGCAGGTGGTTTTTTGGAATAAATGATTATAAAGGTGAGGTTCGAGGTCCTTTCAAACAAGCAGCTAATGCGATGCAGTCGGTACGGAAAAGAGTCAACGAAAAAATGCCAGCACTCAAAAGTACTCCGTTCGGACACGGTGTTGTGTTTACGAATTGTGAATTTAATAAATCCTCTGAAGAA
>JACCVN010000550.1 GCA_013698165.1 Parachlamydiaceae bacterium
CCTCAAGGTAGCGTGTATACCATTCCACCACTTTCGCTTGGGATATCCGAAGAGTTACATCCTATCAGGTGTGCATTATTTTGAGCAAGGACAATTTCAAGGATCGTGAGTCCCGCCAGACATAACAAGTTCAAAAGGTAGTAAGGCCGTCTCGGCCTGAATCTAACAGGCTTTTTTTTTCAGGCCGAGACGGCCTGATTACCTTTTTTTCAACTTCGTAAGATAGTGCAACTATCAGCTTATCGCGCATTTGAAAAGATGCACAATTTTTGTTTGCAGCTCTATGGAGAGTGAGGTCATGGCTAAAATGGACAAAGAACGGCTAAATGTTAAAAGCAATAGGGTTTCCATTTCAATAGAGGTAAATGTGAGTGCACCGCTGGGGGCATGGTCTCCGCAATAGCTTTGGCCTTCGGCGATATGTTGATCACAAAGTGTTGAGTGGCAAATTGAGCAGTCAGGAGTAAGGTGCAGTAGCCCGTCATGTCTAAGTATTTTTAGCCGAAAACTTGCTGCCAAGGCATTTGGATCTATGCAAGAGGGGATTTTGCTAAGATAACAATGTAAAAGCTCAAAAAGTGTTCCCGCAGGTTTATGCGGCATTTGGGTTTCCAATATTGCTTTTGCCATATCTCCTGCTGCCGTTAAATCTTCCCATTTGGTGCGCAAATCAAGATGTTGATTCAATGGAGAAATTTCTCGGCAAGTAAATATTTCACTTCGCCCTTTAACATAAACAAACTCTGCCCTGGTTAAAGGAGCTGTTAAAGCACTTTTGCTATTTTTCTTGCTGTGAGCCCTTTTCACAATCAATTTTACGATACCCTGATCATTGGAAAAAACGGTCAATATCTGATCGTAATCACGAAAGTTTAGAGAGTTGAGGATGATTCCGTCTGTTTTTAATTCAAGCATAGAGTTATTGAATTTTAGGAGCTATGTCGAGTATATACTCATAGCTAAATTTAGTTTCGGCAAGGTAAATAAATTCTACCCCGCACACATTGGAATAGCAAGCTATAGATTTGAAGTTTGCAAAATAAAACCCTTTGTCTAACAATTTTTTATGCCACTTTGTCATTAGTACTGTAATTTTTTTTATTGAAGATTTATTTCAATATGTGTAAGATGTGAGAGTTTGTAGAATTAAAGAGATGAAGGTATGTAAAAAATCTTTTCTTTAAATTTGCTCTTAATTATTTAATGTTTATTAATTTAAGGTGTGGTTATGAGTGTTTCGATAGTAGATAATATTGGTTGGGAATCTTGTGAAAAGAATTACGATATCGCTATAAAAAAGACTGGTCAAGTGATTGATGTTGTTTCCAAAAAGGTCTCAAAAACAATATCAGGTGTGATTGAAGCTACCGGTGCTTTTTTTTACGAGGGTTCCATTTTTCACGGCCTAAATAATGAACGTCTTACAAGTGATCGGATAGCAAAATTAAACTTAAGTCTAGGTGGAAAAATTTGGGATGCGGTAATTGCTGGGACAAGGCGGATTATACAAGTCGTAATTTTTCTGAATGTGGCTGTTTTTGTCATTAATACTTTGGGGATAGCGACTCTTGGAGTTGCAGCTGTAAGTATCACGCCGACATTTTTTGAAATTGTGGTGGTAGCGCCAATACTAGAAGAGTTATTATTTCGAGGAATACTTCAAGACAGCATTGCTTATATTCAGAAAAGAATGCCCTCCCAGGCTTGGATAGCATCTCCGGCATGTCGAATACTGATAACATCAGCATTTTTTGCCGGAGTACATCTTGGTAATGCTGGGAGATGGATGGGCACTGCAGAGGCTGTATTACAGACAGCACAAGCGTTTATTTGGCCAACGTGTTCAATCATTTATGAGACTACTGATTCATTAAATGCATCAATTGTTACACATGTAACTAATAATTTCATAGCGATGATATAAGTTAAATCTAAAGTTCATAACCACATTAACTACCACAGAGAGCCCGCAGAGATCACAGAGAGAGCTTCAGTGGGCTACTTCACCCTTATATAGATGGCGCAGAATTTTTTTTTGCTGTAACGCAGAGGCTGCGAGCCTCAGAGAAACAGCAATATAAAAATACTTTACAGCTGCGGAGTTAATATGCCGCTTGAAGCCCTCTCTGTGTTCTCTGTGGGCTCT
>JACCVN010000568.1 GCA_013698165.1 Parachlamydiaceae bacterium
GTTCAGTTGTTCCATCAGCATGCTTCAGTAGCAATTCTATAGGTTTGTCGAGGGCAAAATCTTTGATATCAATAAAATCCAGTAAATCGTCTTCCCGCAACTTCTCATAATCCTCCCAACGGGAAAATGTCAATGTCAAAAGCCCCTGACGTTTAAGATTTCTTTCGCAGTCAGGAGAATAGCTTTTTGCAACAACAACCTTGCCTCCCAAATGTCGAGGTTCCATGGCAATTAAATCACATGAAGAACCCTCCCCATAATTTTCTTCAGCGACAATGATCCAACTAATGCCCTCTTTTTTGTAGCATCTAGCTATATTTGAATAAGGTTCGATTTCTCCATTCAAGAGATTTTTACCTTTACCAATTTCTTCTCTGAAACTATTGGCAAGGGAACCCCCTAAATTGTCTGAGACACTATCTAAATGCCCTCGAAACCTAAGCCACTTTCCACTCGGAGCAATCTGCTCGGCGCCTGCCTTCCCTGCGGACTTAATAAGAATGCGCATATCGATAAAATCTTTTTCACTCCAAGGCTCAAAAGGCTTTAAGAGCATTAATCTTTTGCTATCTGGATCCACCATAATAGGAATATCTAGCCCTTCTTCTCCAGGGGCTGAATAACCAAAATGATTGCTATCAAAACCTTCTGCAGGTAAAACATCCCCTGTAGGAGCAGAAAACCGTAAAGGCAAACCCTGCGCTGTAATCAATGCATCTGTCATTGGATTGAACGTTAATCTTCCCGACAAAGCTAAAGCCACTGCAATTTCAGGGCTTGCCACAAATGCTTGCGTACCAGGATTGCCATCAAACCGTCCGGAATAACTGCGATTAAAAGAGGTCAAAATTGAATTCTTCTCACCAAAAGTGACATCGTGGCGCTTCCAAAGTCCGGAACAAGGACCGCAAGCACTTGCAAACATGGTACTTCCAATCTCTTCCAATGCCTTTAACTGCCCCTCGCGCTCTAAAGTGGCGCGCATCTTTTCCGAACCGGGAGAAATCATTAATGAACTTTTGGTTTTAAGTCCATGCTTCCATGCTTGGCGCGCAAGGCTAGCGACTTTACCCATATCCTCAAAACTCGAATTCACACAAGAGCCTATTAGAGAAGCAGAAAGTTTTTCTGAATATCCATTTTGACGGATCATATTAGCAAACTCGGGAAGTGTCCAAGATTTATCGATTCCTTGCGAACCGCTAATTCGGGGTTCTAAAGTAGAAAGATCAATATCTATGACTTGGTCATAATATTTTTTTGGGTCCATCAAGACTTCATTATCTGCTTTTAGACAATCAATCGAGGCATCAGCGAGAGTGGCTATCGTGGCTCTACCTGTAGCGATCAGATAATCCGCCATAGTCCTATCATAAGGAAAGATAGATGCAATTGCCCCTGCCTCAGCGCTCATATTGCAAATTGTCGATTTGCCTGTACAAGATAGTGTTGCAGCCCCCTCACCGAAATACTCTATTACAGCACCGGCAGCCCCATTTTCCCCTAAAATTTCCCACAATTTTAACGCGACATCTTTTGGTGCCGACCATCCTTGCAGCTTTCCTGTCAGCGAGATTGCAATAATTTTTGGCATTTTTATCTCTAATGGCATGCCGGCCATCACGCCGACAACATCAGAGGCGCCTGTCGACATAGCGACCATGCCAAGCCCCCCGGCATTTGAAATATAGATATCTGTACCGATTAACATGCCTCCGGGAAAAGCGTAATTCTCTAAGATCACTTGATTAATAATCCCACTGCCCAATTTCCAAAAACCTACACCATATTTTCCACAGATGCTTTGTAAAAAATCAAAAATTTCTTTGTGCTCGATTTGAGCCTTGGAAAGATCCTCCTTTGACCCTAGCTCTGCAATGATCAACTGATCACAATGCACAGAAGTAGGAACCATGGTTCTTACTCGTCCACTAACAGCAAACTGTAATAATGCCATTTGAGCATTTACATCGCGCATTGCAACTCTATCAGGAAGAAAGTAGATCTCTTTAGATTCCGGCAAATCTATGGGGTAGGCGAGATGAGAATAAAACAACTTTTCAGTCAAGGTCATTGGCTTTTGAATCTGAATACGCACATCTTGGATACAGGAAGAAAATCTTTTATAAAATAGCTCAATCATATCGAAATCAAATGGCATAGAAATTCCTTTTATATTAGTCATTTAAGTATTGATTCTAATGTAAATGAACAACATTGGCTAGCAAAAACGTACAGCTTTAATGACTTAGGTTCCGTCGTTAAACTTAACGCCTGCAGATAACGGCTTAAGAGCCGGCCCCAGGTTTAACGCAAAGACGCAAAGGTGCACAGTAACGCAAGAGAACTAAAGAAAGGAGAGAAACGAAATAATTAAAGATTGTCTATCAAAAGAATTTAATTTTTTATTTATTAACAAATACCTCTTTCGCATCTTTACCCTCCTTATCTCGTGTTCTTAATTTTATTACCTTTCTTTTGCGCCTTTGCGTCTTTGCGTTAAACTGGTGGTGGGTCTTAGGCTTTTCTGAAAATGGTGTAAGTCATAGCTTTTAAGTCGCCAAAAACTTCCCAATATGATATTATCCTACACTCAACAAAAACAAAAAAAACGATCATTATGGCAATTCCACAAGCTAAATTTAGAGAAATCGTCTTCCAACTGCTTTACAGCTATGATACTGGTCATGCTCAAGAGGACGACCTTATTCAACTTCTCATGAAAGAGCTCGCTGTAACAAAAAATGCCTTGCGACAAGCTAATTTGAAAGTGGATCAAGTGCATGAATTTAAGGATGAATTAGACAAAGCGATTGCTAGCGTATCCCAATCTTATGGGTTTGAGAGAATCCAAAGCGTAGAAAGAAATATTTTACGTCTGGGGGCCTACGAACTTATTTACGACGATTCGATCCCTCCAAAAGTAGCTATCGCCGAAGCTATGAGGCTTGCACGGAAATTCGGTTCTCCTGAATCTGCTTCATTTGTGAACGCTATATTGGATAACTTATACAAAAGCTCTTTAGGCGAACCCATTCATTCGCAGAACATCAAGCAGCGTTTAGAAGAACTTGAAGAAGGCGACCGCCTTTCAAACTTAGGCCATGAAATTCGAGAACAGGAAAGCAAGGACAATGACACCTCCGAAATTTCTTGAAATGTATCCTCTAGACAAGCTTTGCACGCTTTCAATTGGGGGCCCCGCACGTTATTTTTTAGAAGTACATTC
>JACCVN010000579.1 GCA_013698165.1 Parachlamydiaceae bacterium
TACTCCTGTTGCGAGACGCAGCAGGCCACATGAAAATCGCCGCATTCGCGGCTAGAACACGCTTTTTTTCAAATCTAAACTCTTAAATCACAAATATTTATCTCTTAACTTAATGACATTGGGCTACTTGCCCACACCCCCATCCGGGGGTGTTTTTGCTCGTATCTCAATACTTTAGAAACTTGTGCCCTTAAATAACACCCTCGGATGGGGGCAAGCGAAGCGCGGCCGTGGGTCCTTTAATAAATGGATTATACCCCTGAAAGGGGTGTGGGTGTTAACGTGTCACTAGTAAAAATCCGACAGCCATCCCGCACCCCTTTCAGGGGTGCAATTTTGAATTTTATTTACCCAGGGCTGCGCTTCGCTTCCCCTGGGCTACTTGCCCACACCCCCATCCGGGGGTGTTTTTGCTCGTAACACAATACTTAAAAACCGAAGACTATCATATGACTTGAAAATTTAAAAAAGCTTAATTCATGTGAATTTAAATCTTAAAAAAGCTACAAAAACAACACCCTAGCTACGGGTGAACAAACAAACCCTCATAACCCTGACAAGAGTTCATCTCTTTTAATTCATACTCGATGCACTCACTAATACATGGGCTTGCAAGTCTCAAAAAAATGTTTAAGTGAAAAGCAAGATCTGAATGCGAGCTACGTTTTGCCCACCTAAGTAGTTAGGGGGTTTTCTGGATACTCATGAGGTGCTTTACATCCCTGCATACCGGTAGCATTTTATAAGTCGTGATCACGAACTTCTTGAAGCGGTAGGTATTTACTTAACAACGAATTCAAAATAGGGTACACAAAATTAGTAAAACTTAGTACAAGGATCAAATTGTGAAGCTGTTTTTTGCTTATGCGATGGGGGCGTTTTATATTTTGGCAGGGTTCATGCATTTTGTATATCCAGCATCGTATCTTAAAATAATGCCGAAAATGCTGCCATATCCGTTGATGTTAGTTTATCTTAGCGGTGTGGCGGAGATTATTTGTGGAGTGGGATTATTATTCAATGAGACTCGTGTGTTAGCTGCTTGGGCAACCATTGCACTCTTGTTAGCAATTTTTCCTGCGAATATAAATATGGCTATGAATCCTGAGCAATTTGGCATTGCACCTTGGATATTGTATTTACGTTTGCCTCTACAATTTTTATTTATTTGGATGGCCTATCTATATACTAAATAGTTGTCACTTTGAACAAAGTAGATATTTTGCATGTGCAAAATCGATATTTCGATTTTCAGGAATTTCGATGAACCAATTTAATTGCCAGGCTTGAGTTTTTATAGCTTGAGGGCTATCGGGTTTATCCCAAGGTGGATATACCCGCATAGCTCTTTTGCCTTTTTTTTTGTCTGAGGTAATAATTCCTTTCTCGCATAGTATTTTTTTGGGAAAGCAAAATAGGCCATGATGGTTATCAGCACGTATATTCACAATAAGTAGCTCAAAGGGATCATTATAGCTATAAGGTAAAATTGGTCCTTTACCAATGCGCTTCCAAAAGGTCACAAACTGACCAATTTTTTTAGGCGTAATTTTTCCCACCCGAAATTTTATGAGCCGATTGTCAATGTTAAATTCTGCTGCTCCGTATTCAGCACTTTCATCTTCTACTTTTTGATGCTGAATAATTAAACTAATGGGCTTATAAATAAGTTCTTCCATTATTAAAAAATCAGGGTGTATAGTCATCAAGTTACCTTGGTATTTCTTAAAGTTTTACGAATTATTTTATAGATAATAATTTAGGTCCACAAGATTTTAATAGTTATTTTTGATTTTAAATTCCTTTTTTAGAGGTAATTTGATAAAGCCTTATTCTCAAAAGGTTATTCATTGAAAAATTTACTTGTCATTAGGCAAGACAAGCCTCAAGATCCAAATATAGATACCCACTCTAAAAAAATATTTTAGGTATGGATTAACTACAAGGAGATCGCTATGAGGATTGCGAAAGATATTACCGAGCTAATTGGAAATACACCTTTGGTA
>JACCVN010000353.1 GCA_013698165.1 Parachlamydiaceae bacterium
CCTCCTATGTGGAAGCATTGGTAGAATGTGTGCGTGATAGCGGCAATGAAGATATTATTCAAAAACTTGACTATATCGAACTCTTAGACGAACTAGAGATGTATATCCGGGGAATGGAACGTGTGCTCTTAATTAAATCGATCAAAGGCGCGCGTATAGACATTTATGGTGCAGGCCACACTAAAGCTATTTGGGAACGACATTTAGAAAAAGACAACAATGTTGTTATTCACGAGCCGGTACCTTTTGAGACTGCCTTAGAGCTTATGAAGCGATCAAAAATTGTTCTCAATAGCTGCTCATGGGTCAAATATGGCGCCCATGAAAGAACGTTAGCCGGAATGGCATGCGGAGCTGTAGTTTTAACGAGCGAAAATGCCTATATGGCTGAAAATTTTAAAGAGATGAAAAGCATTCTCTTCTATGACGGAAATTCAATGGAAAGTATTGATGCCCGGCTGAAAGAAATCCTACATAATGAAAACCTCCGTCAAACCATAGCAAAAAATGGTCGCGATATTGTCATGCATGGTCATACTTGGGATAACCGCGCTGCTCAACTGATTAAGGAACTAGATCCTATTGTAAAAAGAATCAAAGAATCGGATTCTCTAAAATGAATATAAGAATTCCCTTTCAAATTGCCCTCCTCGTTTGTGCATTGGCCTTAAGCTATTTTTTCCGCTATGAAATCGGTTTGTTAACTCCGCCTTCTATCAAAGTGGGTGTTTTGCATTCATTGTCCGGCACAATGGCTTTTAGCGAAAAATCCGTAAAAGATGGAACGTTATTAGCGATCAAAGAACTTAATGAGCAAGGTGGCCTTCTCGGTAGGAGCATAGAAGCCATCGTGCGCGACGGCAAATCCGACGGTCCAACATTTGGTTTAGAAGCAGAAAAAATGATCTCTGAAGACAAAGTTGCGGTTGTTTTTGGCGGCTGGACTTCCACTTCCAGAAAAACCCTAAAACCGATATTTGAAAAATTTAATCATTTGCTTTTTTACCCTCTGCAATATGAAGGATTAGAAACATCGCCAAACATTATCTATACTAGAGCAGCGCCCAATCAACAGATCATCCCGGCAGTTAAATGGGCAAAGGATCATCTTGGCAAAAATTTTTTCCTTGTGGGTTCTGATTATGTATTTCCAAGAACAGCAAACGCTATCATTAAAGACCAACTGATCTTATTGCGCGGCAATATCGTTGGTGAAGAATATCTCCAACTTGGCAGCTATAATGTGAATACAATCATAGAAAAGATTGTTAAAGCCAATCCCGATGTCATCTTGAACACGATTAATGGCGATAGTAATATTGCATTCTTCAAAAAATTACGTGATGCAGGAATTACCTCAGAAAAAATCCCAACAATGTCTTTCAGTTTTGCGGAAGAAGAGCTAAAATTTATGGGGCCCAAAGAGTTTGTAGGAGATTACGCAGCCTGGAATTACTTCGAATCCATCGATACTGAACAGAATAAGGACTTTGTTAGAAACTATAAAGAAACTTTCGGCGAGGATAAGGTCACTGACGATCCTATTGAAGCAGCCTATTTCGGTGTACACTTATGGGCTCGAGCAGTGCGCAGCGCTCTTTCCTTCGATCCTGTAGCTGTTAGAGATGCTCTTTCTGAAGAAAGCTATAGTGCACCTGAAGGAATTGTCTATATCGATAGGGAAACTCAGCATACTTGGAAAACCGTGCGTATAGGAAAAATCAAGGCTGATGGCCAATTTGAAATTGTGTGGAGTTCTGGTAAACCCATACGACCAAGACCATTTCCTCCCTACAGAACAAAAGCTGAATGGGAAAAATTTCTACTCCAACAACGGAACGGTAATGAGTAGACCAAAGTTCATGAATATTATATCTCAATATTTCAACAATTTTAGCCTGCGGAAACAGCTTCTCATCTCGTTTTTTTTGACATCCCTTATACCACTTTTATTACTTTCACTTTTTTTCTATCAGTTTTCAAAAAATACCATTGTCAAAGAAGCTTCCGAGCGCCTTAAAAGTATCGCGGAAAAACAGGCAAGCCAAATTCGTACGTATTTTGATGAACAAGAGCGGTTTGTTACTGGATTGGCTTTGCTTCCTTTCATGGCCACTGAAATAGTGAAATTAGAAGAGGCATTCAAAATAGGGGGTATCGGAACACCTGAATACAAAAAGCAATACGATGAGTTTTTCTCGTTTTTGGAGTCGTATCAATGCTGCATGCGATTCGAAGATCTTTTGCTAATCTCTAAAGATGGGGATATCCTCTTTTCAATCAACAAAGGAAAGGGTTTTGGATCAAATTTACGCACGGGCCCCCTCAAAAATAGTGAACTTGCTAAAGTGTACGATAACGCTGCAACCCTTTTAGAATTCCAAAGCTCCGATTTCAATTATTATTCAGGGACAAAGGAGCCCGCAGCTTTCTTTGGTTCTCCGATCATTGAAAAAAAGAACAACATAATTGCCGGAGTGCTTGTCCTTCAGCTCAACAATTCAGACATTTACCAAGTCGTTAACGAATATAAGGGTTTAGGAGAAACTGGAGAAACGATCATTCTTTCTCAATCTGGCGGTAAATACACATTTATGACTCCTACTCGGCATGACCCTTTGGCAGCTTTCAGACGGACAATTGATATTAATGACCCTAAGCAATCGCTGCTGAATAAAGTTGCCTCCGGAGATCAAGCCACAGAAATTATTACTGATTATCGGGGGGAAGAAACTCTCGCTTACGGTAAATATTTTCTTCCTTCTCTAGGCTGGAGCATTATTGTTAAAATGGATACACACGAACTTTTTAAATCTATAAACTTACTAAAATGGTTATTTCTTTTGGGCTTGCTCACAATGAAATTGCTTATTTTAGTTTCTGTTTTTGCCTTTACCAAGTCTATCTATCAACCTATTCAAATGCTCACAGACTATGCCCGCATGATTGCAAGCGGAAATTTATCGGTGCGCATTCCTGTACGATCTAAAAATGAGATCGGTGTCCTTTCCTCAGAATTTAACCGTATGACCACGCAGATTGAAAGGATTGTACAATCATTGCAAAGCCAAGTGGAGAACGTTACAGTTCAATTAAAAGATAAAAAAAATTCCCTTTCTGAGACCTCTGAACAGCTGAATAACATACAAAAGAGGATGATTGCACAGTCGAAATTAGCTTCTTTAGGGGGATTGACAGCTGGAATCGCACATGAGATCAAAAATCCCTTAAATTTTATCAATAACTTTTCGATCTTAACACTTGAACTCGTTCCCTTTTTTGAGAATCTTTTTGCAAAAGCAAAACTTACATTACCTTCTCAAGAGGGCGACGAGTTTCAAGAAAACATCACGACTTTAAAAGAAAACCTTGGAATGATTCATGAACAAGGCACCCGAGCTAATAATATCGTGCAACGCATGCTTTCACACTCCAGAGGTGAAGAAGGTAAGCCAACATTATACCATATCCATCAGCTTTTGAAAGAATCCATAGATCTTGCCTACCAAGGCTTTAGAGTGAAATCCCCAACATTCAATACAATGATTATCAAAGAGTTCCAATCTGAAAATTATCTCATAACAATTCTCGTCGAAGATATGAGCCGGGTTTTCATAAATTTGATAAACAACTCTTGCTACGCTGTGAATCAAAAAAGCAAAAGAAATATTCCGAGTTATGCCCCGACAATTTGGGTTAAAACAAAAATTGTTGAACCTAATTTTGAAATCCGTATTCGCGACAATGGAATAGGTGTCCCTGTAGATATCCAAAAAAAACTTTTTTCACCCTTCTTTACAACAAAACCTACAAATGAAGGTACAGGCCTGGGTTTATCCCTTTCTTACTCAATTGTGGTTGATGAGCATCAAGGATCCATTTCTTGCGAATCAGTTGAAGGCGAATATACGGAATTTACTATCCTATTGCCCTTAGATCTTGACCAAAAAAATAAAAATCCTCCAATAACTGGCAATCCAAAGGGAGAATAGCAATATGTTGGAGAAAACTGACACCCCATTTAAAGTGCTTATCATTGACGATGAACCTTTACTAAAAAACCTTATCGACCAAAAATTCAAATTTCAGATCAAAAATAATCAGCTGCAATTTTTATATGCATATAATGGTCTCGAAGCCCTAACTCTATTAGAAGCTAACCCGGATATTGGAGTGCTTTTTACTGATTTAAATATGCCCGGAATGGACGGAATCACTTTTCTTCGACAGCTACATACTCAAAAGGGCAAACACATGTACCGCCCTGTTGTGATCTCTGCATACGGAGATATGGCAAACGTTCGCGCTGCTATGAACTGTGGGGCTACAGATTTTATCACAA
>JACCVN010000012.1 GCA_013698165.1 Parachlamydiaceae bacterium
ACAGTGTACTAGGCTAGCAATCCATTAGGCTGAATGCTGAAAAGCCAAGTGGGACTTTCTACAATAAAGTCTTATTTGTCCATGTCCGTCCATTCAGTCCATTCAGTACGTCTTACCGACTCTGAAACCTATCCAGAGAAAATAGACTAGCAAACCCAGAAGAGCTAATGAACTGCCCACATCACGAGTGGGAAATTTTTTTATGAGAGATGAGTGTGCCGGATTTTGGCGGTCAAACCAGACTTTGGGGGGGTGAGCAGTGATTTCTTTAACCTCTTCATCCGCGGCCCATCGATTGAGAAAATGGCGTTCATTAGAATAGCTTCTTCCTGGGTATATTTTACCATTCACTTGAAAAGCATAATCAACTATTACATAAAAGTAAGTCTCTGCAACCTCTTCAATTTCCGTAGTATAATTAAGTAGAGGGGCTTGAGACTGAAGGTGGCTATAGTTTAGATATCGATAGGTCGCTAGGCCAATGTTACCCAACGTTATCAAAATGACTAAAATCAAAAAGCTCAACCACACTTTATTTTTATGCATTCTTACTTCCCTGCACTTCGCTCTTTTGGCAGTCTAACTAATTGATAAAAAGCAGTTGGTACAGGTGACACAAATCGCATTGGCTTGCCCGTTATAGGATGATTGAAAGCAAGTAAATGGGCATGCAGGCATAGCCTTTTAATAGGGCTGCCTTTGGAGCCATATTTTTTATCCCCAGCTACAGGGTGTCCAGCCTCCTGGCAATGCACTCTGATCTGATTTTTCTTACCGGTCTCGAGCGTCAATGACATTAAGCTATAGCCTTTAGCAGTAGCATCAACACGGTAGTGTGTAATTGCAAGCTCGCCTTTAGTCCTATCTTGGGTTGATTTTACGACATATTGCCGATCTTCGACCAAATAGCTTTCCCAGGTTCCTGCTTCTTTGGGCACTTGTCCTTCAACGATAGCCACATACTGTCGAGTAAGATCATGCTTTTCAAAGATCTCTTTTAATCCGTTTAATCCATCTGTAGACAGTGCAAAAAGCATGACTCCGGAAGTGTCCTGATCAAGACGATGAACAACATATACTGGTCGGGGATAGTATTTACGCTTTAGATAGCCAAAAGCAGTTTCAGTTTTTTCAAAAGCCGTTGAAACACTTAGCAGGCCTACCGGCTTATCAATGACCACAAAATGCTTGTCTTCATACAGAATCGGGACTAAACCCTCTACGATGTAGGGTTTTGTCCCAAGGGCTATCCGCTGACCCTTAGAGACCTGATGGGTAGTAGATTTTATTGCCATACCATCGACAGAAATTCTTCCTTCTTTGATCCATGAACGCAAGTTCGTTTTAGAGCTTTCAGGAAAAAATAAGGCTAATGCCTCTAAAATTGGAAGATCAACAGGGCAGATCGATTTCATAGGCTCTCTTAACAGGGTACAAGGTTCATTTGAGCATTTAATTGCGAGTGAATAGTTCTTATCCACGGGATGATCTGAGCATCATCATAAATAGGAAGATCTAGAAAACCATGGATAACTCCAGGCACTCTTTCAAGCATAACATTATTTCCTGCTCTCTGCAATTGTTTAGCATACTCCTCACCTTCAAGCCTAAGAGGATCATGTTCGGCAGTAATAATCAGCGCAGGGGGCAATCCTTGAAGGTTTTCGGCTTTCTCAGGGGAAGCATAAGGGTTTTGAGCATCTGCGGCATTTCCAAGATAAACGCTCCAAAAGAATTCCATGGCTGGTTTTGTAAGGAAATACTTGTCAGCGCAATTTTCGTAAGCTTCCGCATTGATCGTTGAACTTATGATTGGGTAGATCAGTAGCTGGGCTGCAATGCTTGAATTGCCTTCATCCCTTGCACGCAAGGCTACAGCCGCTGCCATGTTGCCCCCGCAGCTTTCTCCACCAACAATCACTTTATGCGGATTCGCGCCAATTTCTGCGGCATGCTTAGAGATCCAGTTAAAAGAATCATAACAATCATTGAAAGGAGTTGGAAAAGGATTTTCTGGAGCTAAACGGAATTCTACAGCTGCGATGATACATCCTAGATATTTTGCCAACTTGCGACAGACACGCTCACTATCATCATTACTTGAAAATACCCATCCACCGCGGTGGTAATAAATAACGACAGGAAGAGATTTTTCAGGATTAGGATTATAGATGCGCACCGGAATATCATAGCCATCTGTAGCTTTAATCGTGATATCTCTGACTTGGTCAATGTGTTCCCGAGGCAAGGATGCAGGCGCAAAAAAGGCAGTGCTTTGTTTTCTAGCTTCATCAAGAGATACTTGCTGCGTGCTAGCCATGAGTTTACCAAATTGTTCGATGAATTGACAAAATTTTGGGTTGGCCATTAAGTCCATAGAGTCCTCTCCATAATAATATATACTGCCCAAATTCTCAGATTGAGCTAAGGGCAGTATATAAACGGTATGTGATATGTCCATTTCTAGCAAGAGTTTGTATTTTGGGCTTCAAAGATTACTTTGAAGAAGTCTTGCCAACGTCTTTCTACAACAATTTTATGGAGCAGCTTACTATCCAATTTCAAGTCTTCCGCAAATTTGTCAATATAGCATACAAGGTTGTTCCGAGAGTTTTGACGATCCAATTTTCTGGAATAATCTAGATAAAATTCATTCCATACAAACTGTTGAGCAAGTCCCAATCTTCGGTCATATAACTTTTCCATCTCTTTTTTAAGCTTCACATTAGTGAGAGCGCAAGCAAGAAAGCGCAAAGGATGGAGATTTCTTATTTCATAGCCTGCTTTTTTTAGTGAACCCCTTGCTGTCGGTAATGTAAAAATAGATTGGCTGCCTAAAGATGTCACGATCATTGTAATCTTTTCTAGTTCAGATTTATTTGGTAATAGATCATATCTAATCTCCTTGAAGGAGCACTTAGGATCAATTTTGGCTTTGCACTCATTGACACTGGTATTTCGTTGTTTCCTGCAGCTTTTTATTAATACTACTTTTAAAGCTGCCGTAGCGAGGAGTGCAATAGAGATGCACCCTGTTCCTAGGACAATTGAAAACGGCAAAGCTAAACTGTTTGCAACTACGCTAAAAATGGCAAAGGCGACCCCTGAGATGATCAGGGCAGGCACCACCATTGTTTTTGGTAGAGAGTATTTTTCAAAGAAACTAACATTGGGGATGTTCATGTTGCTATGCGCAACAGCTGGAATATTAATCATTGATGATCCTTATTCTAATGTTTATTGAGGAAACTTACAGTTTAGGTGTTCGGCTTAGTATACCTGTAGAGCAGTATAAGCTTACAATTCTTAAGTATTCAATATTTATAAAAAAGACTTGATTAAAGACAGTTTTTCTAAGAGATGCGTATCGACAAAAAAGAATTTTCAATCCATTTGTTTAAAATTTTTATTTGACATAAATGGCTTCAAAACTAATTGTATACATTAAAAACGTGAACATGATCTATAAACGAGTGCTAATGAAATTTTCTGCCTGTATATTCATTTAAAGAAAATGTATACGACAATTTTTGGTGGCATTAGTTTTGGTTATTTTGATGGCAGTGACTTTGAAACGGATACAGAGCTCCCATTTATCAATGAGATTACAACGATCTGCATAGATAAACATTCACGTTTTAAGCAGTATCTCATGGATGA
>JACCVN010000019.1 GCA_013698165.1 Parachlamydiaceae bacterium
AATGACGACTTTTATGACAGTGAAAGAAAGCGTGATGAGATAAAGCGAAGAAGCGATCAAAGTTAATTTAGCAAACAAATTAAAAGATTCCTTAACATAAAAAGCAACTTTTTCTTTTGTGGTTGCATTTTCAGGGCAATTTGTATCAAAAAGGGGCTTTGTACGAATATCAGTCACTAGAGAGCGAAAACCCTCAGCAATAGGCGTAGCCATTGTTACAATACTTTGGCCGCAAACAATCATGCTTGTTCTTAGAGATGATTCTGTGTTCATTTAGTTATCCTCATTTAATTAATATAAAATTTTA
The DNA here is from genome assembly GCA_013698165.1 of Parachlamydiaceae bacterium. Lineage (GTDB taxonomy): Bacteria > Chlamydiota > Chlamydiia > Chlamydiales > Parachlamydiaceae > JACCVN01. The sequence continues at coordinate 308 of JACCVN010000019.1, forward strand.
CTGCAATACAATATAATTCAAAAATTGCTTTTACAAGCAAGTGTCCACTATTATGTGGCTTATCTACGTTTCACCATTGTCTCAAAAATTGTAATAAAAGAAAAGGGAAAAAGCTTATTTAACTAAATTACCACCGCGCTTTATGGCTCTACCTATAGCTCGTCAGATGGCAACTGGATTTTCGCGAGGTAAATAGCAGCATGTCCTTCATGGGAAGAATAATAACTTATCCATAAATTTCCTTCATGGTAGACCATGCCTGGATAGCTTGTGTCTCCTCCACTATGCAAGACCATGACAGGATAGAGCCCGTCAGGAGTAAGCTTGGCAAGAACAGTCTTTTCAATTTCTCCATAAGGAGTTACAGATAATATTCTCCCTGCAGCCCAAAATTGTCCTGATGGCAAAACAATAAAATTTGGGCCTCCAAAATAATAATTTGAGGACTGCCAGGTCCATTGATCAAAGGGGGCTGGGCTTTTGCCTATCCAAGCATGTGAATCTTCTTTTTTATCTCTGCGCACAAGAGCAACCATCTCTTCATTTTTTGTAAACTGCAAAGTTGTTTCATTAGGATAACCCGCGATGTCCCAGTCAACAATTTTTTGATATTGAATTCCATCTCGACTTTCATAAAGAGACACAAGCCATTCAGCATTTCTATCGCTTGGCTCAGAGAAACGATATGCCACACCATAGGCAATGCCACGATGCCATGTTACCCGCCACAGCCAATCATGAGGCGTAAGGACAGGTGTTGGGCGGCCCCAGATGACCCCATCATTTGAAAATGCGACTCGAGACTGCTGAACAATATAGCGATGGTCATCAGAATAAATTGTTCCTCCCATTAGAAGCATCAGGCGGCCATCAGGAGTATGACTTAGCTTTGGATCTCGTAAGTCAATACCTGATTCCTGAAAAAAGCAGACAGGCCTCCAAATAAGAGCATCATGGCTTGAAAGGATGCGAATGATACCATTTGCACCCTTAGCATGCTTATCAGATTCGCGGAAAACTAGATACCAGTTATCTTTAAATCTGATAAGGTCTGTTAGAGCATTGTGAGGTGCAAAGTCCCAAATTTTATCGATATAGACAAGAAAGGGATACCCTTGTTTTTTTAGTATCATACCAGTGGAGTATATTGATAGGGCAATTGCTCAGTCATATTGAACCTGAAGTTCAAATTGAGCAGAGAAGGCTTTTACTTCATTGTGAGAAGTATCCGCTTCCTCTGCAGTTACACAAATTCTATCAAAAGAAAATTGACGGCCACAATCAAAGCAGCGGTGATTCTGTTTTCCATGGCGGGTATAGCCATTTCGTTTAAACGATTTGGACCCGCACTTTGGACACAACAAATGCATATGAGTTTCCTTGGTTGACTTGATCAGAACAAAGTACGATTATTGAGCATTATTTCCCTTCTGAAACTATGCCTAGCACAGTTACGAAAGGAATTAAAGATATTATTATCAAAAAATTGTACATTGTCCAGTTGTAGTTCTGTTGAATAAGAGGGCATTGTCAGTGAACAACCGTATATCTTAGAAGAACAAATTTGACAACAAAAATCAATTGGTAATGGACAGAATGGACAAAATGGACTAAATCGACTTCTTAGGACAATTTCATCTCAACATAGTTAAGCCTGTTTGTTAATTCAGTAATCCATACAGTCCAAGCATGTCCAAGTGTGTCAATGTGTGTCCATTTAGTCCATTTAATCCAATTTCGAGCATTCCAAAAAAAGATGTTAGACTGTAGTCTATGAAAAAATCATGTTGGAAGAGAAGAAAATGTCAAATTTTGAAAACCTTTCGTTAGAAAATTTAATGCATGAAGATAGAAAAATCTTTCCTTCTCATGAATCAACAAAGCGGGCGCATGTCAAAACTCTAGGTGAATATGAATCTATATATCAACGTTCAATTGATGAAAAGGACTCATTTTGGATCGAACAAGCCAACGAAAGACTCTCATGGGTAGTTCCCCCTACAATCGCCTGTCGATATGAATGGGATGCCAAAAACCGCAATATCCATCATACCTGGTTTGAAGATGGCTCCTTAAACGTCACTTACAACTGCCTCGATCGCAATATTGAAAAAGGACTTGGGAACAAAACAGCGATTATCTGGCAAGGCGACAATGATATTGATCAGAAGTTGATTACGTACAAGGAGTTACATCTTGCTGTCTCTAAATGTGCGAATGCCCTAAAGGCACAAAATATCGGCAAAGGCGATCGTGTATGCATCTATTTGCCTATGATCCCCGAACTTGCCATTGCCATGCTTGCATGCGCACGAATTGGGGCTATTCACTCGATTGTATTTGCAGGTTTTAGCTCGGAATCTCTGGTCCACCGAATCAATGATTCGTCATGCAAGCTTCTCATATGCTCCACCAATGCAATACGAGGGGGTAAAATTATTCCTTTAAAGGAGATTGTTGACGAAGCCTTACCCCATACTCCAAGTATCGAACGCGTGATCGTCGTTAAACGCTCTGAAGAGTCCTGCGAAATGATGGAAAATCGCGATATTTGGTATCACGATGCAATCCTTGGGCTTTCTTCCGACTGCCCGCCCGTCACAATGAATGCTGAAGATCCTTTATTTATCCTATACACATCCGGTTCTACAGGTAAACCAAAAGGGGTTGTCCATACACAAGCGGGATATCTTTTACATGTGGCTATGACGCATTATTATGTTTTTGATCTTCAGGAAGATGATATCTACTGGTGCACCGCCGACATCGGATGGATCACAGGGCATAGTTATGTGATCTATGGTCCTTTAGCCAATGGGGCTACAAGCCTAATGTTTGAAGGAACGCCCACATGGCCTACACCGGGCCGCTTTTGGCAGATCGTTGAAAAGTATAAGGTCACCAAATTTTATACAGCTCCCACAGTGATAAGAACGATTATCTCACATGGATCGCAGTGGCCTAAAGAATATGATTTAGGCTCTTTACGCATATTAGGCTCTGTTGGAGAGCCTATTAATCCGGAAGTTTGGGTCTGGTATTATGAAACGATCGGAAATGACCTCTGCCCGGTCGTCGACACTTGGTGGCAAACTGAAACCGGCGGCATCATGATCACTCCCCTGCCCGGCAGCCATCCTCTAAAGCCAGGTTCAGCTTCACGTCCATTTTTTGGGGTTAGCCCTATTATTTTACGCTCAGATGGCTCTCAGTGTGACGTTAATGAAGGGGGATCTCTATGCATACGTCTACCCTGGCCCGGAATTATGCGCACAACTTGGGGTGACCACAATATATTCATCGATACTTATTTCAAGACATTTAACAACGTTTATTCTACCGGCGATGGCTGCCGTAAAGATAAGGATAATGACTACTGGCTGTTGGGAAGAATTGACGATGTTGTCAATATCTCGGGACATCGCATCGGTACAGCTGAAGTCGAAAGCGCAATAGTCAGCCATGAATGGGTCGCCGAAGCTGCCGTGGTGCCAGTACCAGATGACATCAAAGGTCAAGCCCTTGTCGCTTTTGTGATTTTGATCAAAGGAATTGAAATTAATGAAGACATTCAAGAATTGCTTGTGAAGCAAGTCAAGCATGAAATCGGAAGTATAGCGATTCCGAAGAAAATATACATCGTTAACGCCCTCCCAAAAACACGTTCAGGGAAAATCATGAGAAGGATCTTGCGTAAAATCGCTGTAAAAGAAGTAGACTGTCTCGGGGATATTAGCACTCTTTCAGACCCTTCAGTCGTTGATGATTTGGTGAAACTTGTGGAAATGGACTAGCAATGGAC
>JACCVN010000026.1 GCA_013698165.1 Parachlamydiaceae bacterium
ACATCCATAATCTTTCGGATAAAAGGCATATCATGGCTCGAAATCGCTATAGTGATCCCTCCGGCATTCAGCTCAAGCAGCAAAGTCTCTAAATTTTTCTTACTTTCAGGATCCAAGGCAGATGTAGGCTCGTCCAAAAGCAATATTTCCGGTTGTAAAACCAGTGCTCTGGCGATAGCTACCCTCTGCTGTTGGCCCCCCGAAAGTTGCGAGGGAAATGAATGCATAAAAGGTTGCATGCCTAAAATATCCAGGATCTTTCCCGCTTTTATTTCAGCTTCCGTCTCTTTTATGCCCATTGCCTTTACAAGTGCATAAGTGCAATTTTTAAGGACAGATAGATGAGGGAACAAATGAAACTGCTGGAATACAAAACCAATTGTCGAAGATCTCTCCACACAATCAAGGACTTTAACATCTCTTCCATATGCTGTGATTATCCCCTCATACTCTGAGTGCAAATTAGCAATGCACTTAAGCAAAGTCGTTTTGCCTGCTCCACTTTGTCCCATAAAAGTGGTGATCCGTCCCTTTTTCAATTTGAAAGAAACGTTATTTAAGACCTGTGTAGATCCTTTTTTGTTTTTGTAACTCCATGAAATTTTTTTCCCGATAATCATATCTTCCACCTCCTTTGTGTAAATTGAGCCACCATTGCAATGACTGTTGTCAGGATCAAATAAATCGCTGCAGCAGCCAAATAGATCGTCATTGGATCTAGCTCTCGCGCAACAATATCTTTGGAAACTTTCGTCAGTTCAGCAACTCCTATGACCATCAGAATGCTGGTTTCTCTAATCAATGCTGTTAGCTCATTAGTTAAACTCGGAAGTGCAACCCGCAGCATCTGCGGTAAGATGACTCCCTGCAAGGTTTGCCAAGGCTTAAGTCCAACGGCATAGGCAGCTTCCCACTGTCCTTCAGGAATTGCATTAATCCCCCCTCTAATTATTTCCGAATTATAGGCCATTGAATTCATCCCCAAAGCGATCACTCCAGCAATAAATGGGGTAAAGGAAATGCCTATCAATTCAGGTAAGGCATAGTAAACAATTAGCACCTGAACAAATAATGGTGTGCCTCTAAGGACCCACACAAAAGTGTTCAAAATGCCCGCAAAAAAGGAATTTGATAATCTTCTGCAATTCAAAACTCCAATCACAAGGCCTCCACTAAGTCCAATGGCTATTGAAGCTATCGCTATCTGAAGGGTTGAAAATGCCCCCTGTAACAAAAATGGCAGTGATTTTATCAATATTGATGATTCTTCTAACATCATTCGGCTCCTTTAAACCACTTGTCCTCAAGTTTCTTAAGCTCTCCCGATGCCCTAACTTCTTGAATAATCTTCTGGATTTGTTGATATAAGATTTGATTTTGCTTATTAATTCCGATTCCAAAGCCAAGAACATAAACATCCTCAGCAAGCGGAACATCCATCAGTTTGATCTCGGGATGTTGCATTTTCAGGTACTCTGCAACATCCGGTTCAACTAAATTAGCAACTGATTTGCCATATTTCACGTCCATCAGCGAAGATAGCGCATCTTGAAATGACTTAGCCTGTATCTTTGGATACTTGCTAATGTACTCTTCAGGAATTGCTCCTGTCTCCACACTTACAATAGGGTTAGGAAGAGAGGCTATGTCTTGCAGCGAATGAACACCCTCCGGAATCTCTTTCCAAAAGATCAAAGTCATAGATTTGTCATCCTCACCATGATAAGGAACCATTAATATCTCTTTTTGTCGACTTTGCGTGATGTTCATCCCGCTTATGATCAAATCGATCTTTCCTTGCTTGAGGGAGAGAATTTCTCCTTCAAATTCCATGTCTTTGATAACGAGTTTTTTCCCCAATTGTGCAGCAATAAGCTTGGCGACATCAGGATCAAAACCAATAATATTTCCATCTTTGTCCATATATTCAAAGGGCGGATAGCCACTTTGCAATCCCACAATTAATGTGTCAGCAGAAGGCTGTTCATCATTGTTTTGAAATATATTCATAGCAAACGATCCGATCACTGCTACTGCAGCCAGAGCGGCTAAACTAATTTTTTTAAAAAGAGTAGACATAATAATCCTATTGTAAATAGGGCTGCTGCACAATGCAGAAGCCGTTAAAAAAAATGACAGTGGTGTTGATGTTCTACGAGAATAAACTACAAGAAAAAAGGAATGTGTTAACGAAAAAGTATTGTTAAAGCAGCATCCTAATCACTAATTACTAGTCTCTAGTCACTGTACGCAAATAAAAATGTAAAAATGGATAAGGTTGGCGTTAGCGCCGACGGCGAAAAGAACGACGGAAAGAAAAATTGACTGAAAAAACTGAAGATTCAATGGTGGATACAATAGAGCAGGCTTTAAACAAGCTCTGAGGCTTTTCATTACTACTTGGGGTAGCTAAATTGTTCATTTGATTCTAAAACCTCTCTATAAAGGCGTTTAAATACACATCATTGATAATGATAGAGAAAAAAGGAAATAAAGTCAACAGTTAATACTTTTATAGCCCCTGAGAGCACTCTCAAGGTGCAAAATTAAAAGGATAAAGAATATAACAATAAGGACTATAACGGCAATAAAAACGAATCAGACAAATGATAAAAATAAATTATCTAAACCCTTACCTTTAAAAAAGTTACCCCTTTATCACCTTATTTTTTCTATCTTATTCCTTTCTAATTTTCTCAAAAAACGACGCATCTAACTTTTTTGCATTTTGGAATAGAATTATCTTGATTTAATATTGGATCTCCTATATAATTAAGGTATATAAAAAAAAATTAGGGGCTGAACAAGGTTAAATTTAAAAAACAAGGAGATTTTAGTGAAATACTTTTTGACTCTCTTTTTTATAGCTCTTTTGAACCTAAATTCTCAATTAGAGTCTTCCATCCCTGTA
>JACCVN010000042.1 GCA_013698165.1 Parachlamydiaceae bacterium
GTTTGACGCAAAGTGGCATATTCAAAATGAACTCATTCCAAATCCCGAAGATATTAAATTTAAAGATGAAGGTTCAATTTGTCATGCCGGTGCGTATGCACAAACAAATATAACAGAAAAGCAGAAAACTCGCTTAACTCAAAAGGAAGTGGATGCTTGGAAAGCCACACATAATCCTACTATGCTAGAACAAATAACTTCCGGACGTGTTCCTTTAAGCAGTAGAGAAAAACGTTATTGGACAAAGGAACCGGTTACTTTAGTGACCGATTTTGGAATGCAAATTGGCTGGGATTCAGGAAAAGCTTGGGTAAAGCCCGTTCATTCTAAAGAAAATCCTTCGAGATTTAAAGGCCGCAGATGACATTAAAGCACTACTACTCGCAGGGGTTTCAGGAACAGCCGACAAAATGCTAACGCAGTTTGCATTCTTGGGTTTTGATACTAAAGAAGAGTTATATACTGCCCGTCTTGCAACATTAGGCTGGCTGATAGATACACATAGTCACACATCCCATGAAATATTGTTCTCATCAAAAACATTTGGATTGATCTATGAGCCTGGCCCCAAAAGCCACGAAACGGTCTATCCAAATGATCCCAATCTTACAGAAAAATTAAGAGAGAAACAAAAAAATAACGGATTTAAACTTCCGGACTATTATTTAAGCGCAGAACATGTCATTGAACTATCCCAAAATAGTCCCTAATCGAATGTAGTTCATCCGAAAAATATCGAACCTTACACCTACTCGACTCGACTTTTATGTCTACGCCCAATTACCAAAAAATGCTGGTTTTCGAATAGACGAGATCTGATTTTCCAGGTTTAAAAATAAGTGTCCTTCCGGAGAATTAGGATCATATTTACGTTTAGCCTCGTCAATGACCTTTTCTAAAGGCTCAGTGTATAAACCAATTTTCTGTCCTGCATAAATGTCATTTCCATATACTGCTTTATTCAAAGCATAAGCATCTGCAAGCAAAGGATACATGGCCTTCATCAAATTGAAATAGGTGGGTTGGCATTCCTCGCATAGTCCTGCCTTGAGGCCTACCATTTTCCGGGGATTATTAACATAGTGGTGACCATTATCATTCAAATCTTTTAAAAGACTCTCTTTTCTGATGGAAGAAAGAGGTGTTTCTAGTTTTTGAATAAATTGCTTTATTTGATCCAAGAGTGCCTTTCCCGCCAACTTTGATTCAGTAAGTTCATTGTAGCTGATCAGGTATTCTTTGCGGTGCTGCTGCCTTTCCAAGAGTGCATCTTGCTGAGAATATGTAATGTGTGGAAATAATTGAGCTGCAATGTTTTCTCTTTTTCTAATGGCTTCGCTAGAAGATGAAGTCAAATCGTAGTGAATTTTAACTTTTTCACCTATTTTTAGCTCTTTCTGATTTTGAAGCTGAATTGTAATAACATCCTGATTATGGCGCTTAGCAATTGTTTGCCATGTGTCATTGGAACGAATAACAACCTGAGATAAATCGCCCTCAATCGCTTTCCAAATGTATAATGGACTTATAGGATCGATATTCACCATATTTTGAACAAATTGATCCTGTAAATTCTTTATGGTGGTATTTCGATGTTTTTTTCGGGGATCGCTGAGATTATACGTTTCAAGATCTTGCTTCACTGTTCGTTTGACGAGCTCTCGGACTTGTGGTGAAAGTTGTTTATAGATTGCGGTATCAGATTTTTTAATCCATTGCTCGACCCGAAGATCACGTTCGGTACTCTCCATCAAGCGTTGAACGGTTTCCTTATTAAGCGGTCTATTTTTCCAATCTGTTTCAAGCAAAACAGACCGAAGGGGGATCAAATGCCCGGTGATACCTTTTCGGATTTGGACTTGTAAATAATTGTTTTCTGTTAAAGACAAATCGGTATCGAAAATGACTAATTGCCATTGGACATCTAAAGCTTTTTGTAATTCAGGCAAGTCATTTAAGTTTTTGGAAATGGTTTTTCCACCATCAACAAAGGTGATGGGAGTGGTGGCAAGAATTTTACCGTCTAAATAATCCATTATTAACTTAGTAAAATTATAAGTTTCAGGTTTTGCACCACCAATTAAGAATTTAAAATCTTTGAACTTCTCGTATTCAGCTGTGGGATGGGGGGCAAGGCCTAAATTGTGATCATGTAAATCTAGTAATTGGACTTCACCTGTTAAGATGGCATTGAATTCGGCATTAGGTGTTAATCTTTGTAAGATTGCTTCTCTCAGATTTTGATTTATATCCTTAATCAACACCATGTTACTTATAAAAGGCTTCGCTTCGAAGTCGCTTAGGGGCAGCAATACTCCATTTTGCATACTCATTAACTCATTACAAACGGCTTTCCATCTAACATTTAAGGCTTTTTGTAGATCTTGGTTTGTAGGGAGCTTTTCTCCGCTTTTATTAGGGATGCATTGTACATCAAACATCTGAATATTATTAAGATAATGCTTGTGCATATCTTTAAAGCTCCCATTATATGTCCTTCCTCTATCATCCTTAAATGACCATTTAAATTGTTCACAGATCTTATAGGCCCTTTTATCTTCAGGATTTGTTAAATCAGGTGTTAGATACAGCCTCGAAGGCTCTTTCTGAGAAGAGGGATTGTAATTCAAAGCCTGAGATAAGAGATCTCCATTTAAAAAATGTTGACTCACAGAAGTCGCGGTAGATAAGGATGAGCCCACACGAGCGTCCGGATGCAGTTTTCCCTGTAAATGAAGCTGTTGCAACTGTATGAACTTGATATATTGCCAATTCCCTCCCGGCTGTTGAATAGTAAATGACTTTGATTTCAAGAAGTTTTGATAATCATAAAAACCAAATTTTTTCTGTCCAGAAGGGGTAGTTTCATGCCAGTTCAAGAGCAGCACATCCTCAGGGGACAATCTTTTCTTAATGGATTGCCTTAATGTAGGCTCTAGCGCTTCGATCGAATACCCTCTTTTCTCTGTATTTTCTGAAATTTTAATGCTAAACGGTCTTCTCGATGCAGTTTTAAACTTGAATGTACCCACAACAGCTTGAGGAGACATTAAATCAAATAGATCGTTAATAATGCGTTCTTCCTCTGCTGCTCGGGCATGGGATCGTTTGAAAACCGCTTTCTCTTCAGGTAATAGAAAAACTTCCTGGGAAGAGGTTCCCATAGCCTTAATCAGGGATTGATTTTTTGTTCTTTTTTTTAGGGCACCTAAACCTGCTTGAGCTGCCCTTCCCCTGGCGGCGCACGCTTGAGCTGTGAAACTGTAAGAACTTTCTTTTGCGTGTTTAACCAAAGGCACAACTTGTTGATCATAGATATTCTGAAATTTAGATTTTTCAGGAAATTCTTCTTTTAAGATTGCCCTCATACCACATTCGATTTCAAATATCGCTGCTTCCTCTTGAAC
>JACCVN010000055.1 GCA_013698165.1 Parachlamydiaceae bacterium
GGTAAGTGGGTAGGAGCAGGAGAAACTCTATTTACCCTCTACAGTCCTGAATTATATGCTGCGCAACAAGAATATCTCTTAGCACTTCAATCTAATAACACGACATTACAAACAGCAATTGCGAAACGATTAAGACTATGGGGCATTCCTGATACACAGATCGAACAGATTGCGAATCAGAAAAAATCATTTGAATATATGCCCATCTTAAGTCCAGCTAGTGGATTTATTGTTGAGAAAAATGTAATTGAGGGCGATATGGTTGAGGCTGGGCAAAAGTTATTCCGTATTGCAGGTTTAGATAAAGTTTGGATTGAAGCAGAAATCTATCAATTTGATCTTCCTCAGATTCGATTAGGCGACTTAGCCACAATTACCCTTCCTTATATTCCTGGTAAGACCTTTGAAGGAGAAGTATCTTATATCTACCCTTACTTAAGTGGTGATGCTCGCACGGGAAAAATACGTATAGAATTAAATAATTCTCCTCTTGAGCTTCTTCCCGGCATGTATGCCAACGTAGAATTGAGCGTTAATTTAGGAGAGAAGCTTCAAGTTCCGGAATCGGCTGTGATTTACACTGGCAAAAGGAGAATCGTTTTTTTAGACTTAGGTGAGGGGCGTTTACGGCCACAAGAAATCGTTATTGGATTACGAAATCAAGAATACTTTGAGGTGATTTCTGGTCTTTCCGCAGGAGACCGTGTTGTTACTTCGGGGAACTTCCTCATTGCCTCTGAAAGCCAAATCCGCTCAGCTTTGAATTACTGGGGAAATGATGACTCCAAATAATGAAAGCAAACTTGGACTAGTCGCTCGTTGCATTGCAGCTTGCGCCAACAATCCCATATGGACCATCTTAGCTGTTTTGGCTTTAGCTTTTTGGGGATATTATTCTTTAAAAAATACACCATTAGATGCTATTCCTGATCTTTCCGATGTTCAGGTTATTGTGCTGACTGAATGGCCTGGACGCAGTCCTGATTTAGTGGAAGACCAAATTACCTTTCCTATTTCGTCAGAATTTCTAGCAATTCCAAAAGTTAAATTTGTGCGTGGTCAATCGGGATTTGGTTTGTCATTTGTTTATATCGTATTTGAGGATGGAACGGACATCTATTGGGCTCGAAGTCGGGTTCTTGAGTACCTTAATACGGTTAAATCGAGTTTACCTGAGGGTGTCACACCCACTTTAGGGCCTGATGCAACAGGAGTGGGCTGGGTGTTTTCTTATGCTGTCGTCGATGAAAGCGGTAAACATGATCTTCAAGAACTCCGTTCTATTCAAGATTGGAATATCCGCTATGCTTTAAGAAGTGTTCATGGAGTTTCTGAAGTCGCTTCCATCGGTGGCTTTATCAAACAGTATCAAGTCAATTTAGATCCTAATAAGCTATTAGCTTATAAAATTTCTCTCAATGAAGTCATCCAAGCTGTCAAACAAGCTAATGAAAATACAGGAGGGGATGTCATTGAGATTGCCGAATTTGAGTATATGATCAAAGGAAGCGGATATGTACACAATACAAAAGAAATCGAAGAAGTTGCCCTGCGGGTCTCTGGAAAAGAAGCTCCTATTTATCTTAAAGATGTCGCAGTTGTAAGCACAGGCCCTGATTTAGAGCGAGGGATCACTGATCTTAATGGTAAAGGTAATGTAGCCGGCGGGATTGTTGTGATGCGCTATGGGGAAAATGCTCTACGAGTCATTGAAGCAGTAAAAGCAAAACTTAAGGAAATTCAAAGAAGCTTACCTGAAGGTGTCGAAATAGTAATCACCTATGACCGCTCAGGATTAATTCAAGGAGCTATCCAGACCTTGAGTCGTACGCTAATCGAAGAAATGATCGTTGTAAGCATTGTAATTTTTATTTTTTTGCTTCAGGTAAGAAGTTCCATTGTTTTGATCTTAACGATTCCACTAGGGGTACTTTTAGCATTTATCCCTATGTTTTACCAAGGCCTGACGGCAAATATCATGTCTTTAGGTGGGATTGCCGTCGCTATTGGAGCCATGATTGATGGTGGAATTATCATCATTGAAAATGTTAATAAACGATTAGAAGCTTGGGAATCTGCTGGGCGTCCAGGAGATCGTTTTACTGTGCTTGTGGAAGCCATGCAGGAAGTTGGGCCGTCCATTTTCTTTTCGTTGCTTGTCATTACCGTTTCTTTCATGCCCATATTTATGTTGGAGGGAACTGAAGGTCGATTATTCAAGCCTTTGGCCTTTACAAACGTATTTTCCATAGGTTTTTCTGCTATTTTGGCCGTTACTTTGATTCCGGCCTTAGCTGTTTTATTGATTCGAGGCACTATTACCAAGGAAGAAAAAAATCCATTAAATCGCTTGTTGATCGCTCTTTACACCCCAGTCGTTCGATTAATTCTTAAATATCGACGTACTGTAATTGTTCTTGCGATCTTATTAATGGCCATTACAGTACCTGTTTGGATGAGTCTCGGTCAAGAATTCATGCCTCCCTTGAATGAGGGAACTCTTCTCTATATGCCAACCGCTCCTCCTGGATTATCTATTACCGAAGCCTCTAACCTTTTACAATCCATGGATAGGCAAATTCGCCGTTTTCCTGAAGTCGAAACGGTCTTTGGTAAGATGGGAAGAGCCAACACGGCTACAGATCCAGCTCCTATTAGCATGGCTGAAATTACCATCGCTCTTAAACCCAAAGACCAATGGCGAGAAGGAGTCACTTGGGATGGCCTCATTAAGGAGATGGACGAGAAATTACAATTTCCTGGTTTGGTCAATGTTTGGTGGATGCCCATTCAAACAAGAACAGAAATGCTTGCAACAGGAGTAAGAAGTCCCATCGGGATTTTGGTTTATGGGGATGACGTCAAAAAGATTGAGCAAACAGCTATAGCTATCGAGCATGCAATTTCAAAAATTCCCGGAACCCGCAGCGCTTATGCAGAACGCTCTGTTGGAGCTTACTATCTCGATTTTCAAATTAACCGCCAAGAAGCTGCTCGTTACGGATTAAGAGTCCGTGATGTTCAAGAAGTGATTACCTCTGCCATAGGAGGAATGAATGTTTCTCAGACCATTGAGGGTAGAGAGCGATATCCTATCAATGTGCGCTACGCGCGTGAGTTTAGAGACGATCCTTCATCATTAAATCGAATTCTTGTCTCAACCCCTAATGGTGGACAAATCCCGATTTCTCAGGTAGCTGAACCGAAATTCATGAGAGGACCTGACATGATTCGCAGCGAAGATGGGAAGCTAGTCGGGTTTGTCTTCGTTGATAATGGAA
>JACCVN010000064.1 GCA_013698165.1 Parachlamydiaceae bacterium
GTATAGGGTAATCAAAGATGCGGCGATCCTAGAGCGATTGACGCGGAAAATGCCTGAGCTGCGCCCAGCCCTGGCAGAAGTGCTAAAGCGGTATACTCAAGCGCCATCGGCCATTGAGCTACGCCATATTATGAATGGATACCGCGCCTATCGCCAGCAGCATATTTTGACCGGCAGGGTTGTAGATCCTAGTCAATGGATGGCTAGCCGCGCGGCTAATGTGCATGTTGAGCAAACAGCGCTAAAAACCGAGACGGCGCTACTTCCACAATCAAAAGTTGCAACGCTTAGCCAGTTGCAAAACGCTGCACAGCAGCTGCATCTTAGCAGCCAAAAACTGCGAGCATGCAGCGCTATCGAATATTTGCGTCCAAAAAATCCGACCACGCCCCATGCGCTTTATCAACTCCGTCAGGAGATCAAACTGCTGCAAAATAGTCTTAGAGAGAGCATGGGAATGATTTCAGAAACAGCCTCACTGCAAGATTGGATCGATTGGAATCAAGGAACCGAAAAGCAGTGTTACGAAGTCAAAGAACTGGAAAAACGCGTTGCCGAAAAGATGCAAGCCTATCAAGAAGCTGCAGCGCTTTCGGGTGTGTCTGGCAAGCACTCTTTAGACAATTATGGCAACAAGCATAAAAACAACATCGAACAGGGCGAATTGGTGTCAGCGCTGGATCTGCAAGGAGTTACCGTGCCTTTATCTCAGGGCCTGTCTAGCCAGCAAGTACAGCATTTTTTACAGTCTGTCGCTCCCGAAATTTTTGTGCATTGGCAGCAATTGGCAGTTCTTCACGCCAGCTACAATGAGGCCGCTCCCTTTTTAGAAAATCCAGAAGCGGCGGCGCATCTGAAGGCCATTCAGGATAACATCGAAGTGGCCTTTGCCAAAGCTGGTAGCGATGAGCAAGCCTTTGCAATGCTCGGTCTATCAAAAGAGATTCAAACCTGGCTCTCCGAAATGGCCAAGCAGGGCGCCTACTTGATGGTTCGCAGCACCGGCGCTGAAGACAGCCGGAAACATGCCAATGCGGGCGGCAATGAGAGCCCTTGTTACGTAGTACCGATCCAAGCGGCCTTCTGCAAAGCAATTGGCGTTGTTGTGCGCTCTTATTTTGGCGCAGGTTCACTGCAAAACCGCCTTAATGCTGATCTCAATCCTTTCAAAGAGAAACTAAAACTGGCGGTCACTTCCCAGGAATTGATCGGCGAGCCGATAGGGGGAACTGAGGACCCAAAGCAAATTCCGATTTCGCTAGTACTGTTTTCCAATGAACCGCTTTATATCGGCAATGAAAAGTTCCGCGTCATGCGCATCAGCGCCACTTACGGTCACGGTGAAGGCGTTGTTGGAAACAAAGGCATCGCCAGCGATACAGCTTTGATTTTGCAAAGTGCCTCTCAGCCCGATCAACTCTACGTCCTTTACGATAATCAACTAAAACCTACCCGTCTCGCGCCGGTTAGAGATCAAACTGGCAAGATCACTCTCGAAAAGATTCCCAATTGCGACGAGATGGCCCAACGCCCTGCATTAAGTAATGAACTGATTCAACGCCTGTACGAATGGGGCGTCATCGGTGAGAAGTTTTTCGATGATTTTCCAACCGATATGGAGATCGTGATCAAAGGCAATAAGATCTACCCAGTTCAGGCGCGGCCGATCAATCGTCCTATGCTGCTGCCTACGTACCTTGATTTAAAAAAAATCGCTCTAGCGACCTCGACACCTATCACACAAACACTTAGAGGTGAGATGGTCGTTCCGGGATTAGCATCAGTCGTAAAAATTGAGCAGCCAACAGAAATTTTGCTAGCGGATACCCTTGAAAAGGCTGAAAAGCTCTTTGTCAAAGGGCAGCATAAATTGGTGGTGGTCGCAGAATCTGAACCTGCTAACTCTCATCCGGTAGTCAACTTCAGCAATCTGGGCATCCCTTGCCTTTACGCTAAAGATTTTGCCAAAATGCAAGATCTGGTAGCCTCCTTGGATGAGACTCATCAACTGGCTGTCTGCATGCAATCGGCGACACTTTCCCTCTGGGAAACGAGTAAAGGCGCCATTGATGAATTTACTAGCCGAGGCTTTGTCGTGCATCCGGCTAAAGTGGCCATCTCACTGCCTCTTTCGACAACCGTTCTCACGCAAGCTGGCATCGATGCTGACATTCCTCAGGATTTGCAAGATTTACTGCTACAAATTAGCAGCACCACGCAGGCGTCAGTAGCTCTTGGGCAGCTCAAAGCATTGCAAGAGCATGCATGGATCAAAACCTTCCACACCCGCCACCTCGAATTGGAATTGCAGCTGTCTAACGATCCACGTCTAGAAAAAAGCCTTCGGCCCTTGATCTCCGCCGCTACCGCCCTGAAGGAAAAGCTCACTAAAGCCTTTGTAGAAGTGCAGGCTCTCATCGAAAAACATCCATCTGAAGGCCCCCTAGAGTTACTACTGCACATCAAAGTATTGGAAACACTGCTCTTTCAAAAGCCTTCGTCAAACGGCGCCTTGGCGCAGCATTCCATTTTAAGTTTACAAGATAGCTTTATGGCCGCCGATGCCCTGATTGCTTATCAGAAGCAGCTCTCGCACCCGGCCTATTTTGCCGAATTGCTGCTCGATGGCAGCCAGTCTCCTATTGACAAAGTGTATGAGAGTTGGATGAATTTCCTGTTGAAGTTAGAGCCCATTGCCCACCGCACATTGCAAGGTGAATCGACCGGGCTGTCGGCGACCGAAATCGCCAAATTTAAAGCGCTCCTTTATACCCTGCGCAAGGGCGATGTGCTGCCCATTTTTACGACTTTCATTTTCAGTCCCTTGCACTCTAAGGACCCGATCGAAATCCTACGAACCTTAATTCAGGCAATGCCTTCTGGTGAAGAGCCTTTAATTGAGAACTTAACGCTTCAAAAGCAAGCAATCCATCAACTTAAAGACGATCTCAGCAAATTCGGCGATTGCAAAACTTTTTCTGACGCCTTTGAGCGCTTGCAGAAATTAGCGGCCAACTTCCATCCTGACACGCATCCTTGGCTTCAGAAAGAACAGTGGGATGCCCTATCGCTCATCACTCGCAGCATGTCTCTCCGCACCATGAATGAGCTAGTCGATCTCTATGATCTGTCTATTAAGGCGATACTTGTCTCCAGTTCACAATACCAAGACAAGGCGGAACAGACGAAACAATTTAAAAAGATGCTTGGACCCTATCTCCAACTTCTAAAAGGTTGGGCCGGCAGCACTGTTGGAACACATGGCTTTGCTACTCATCAAGATTGGCCGCTTCCCAAATACTTAGATATGATTGAGGCGATCTTTAAAGAATTGCCTGATTCCGATCCTAATCAGATGAACCTTACGAATTTTACTGTTTCAGGGGGTACTCTGGGGGCAGGAACTTTATTTGATCGTGACCTGCCCAGTAGCCTCCACGACGTCTTTTCTTTGATCCACCAAAATCTGATGGCCACTACCTCTGCTCTTACCAAAGAGCTATTTCCTGTAGATCAAATTAATGCAAGCCAACTGCCTGAGAATTTGAAATTAGCGCTCAGCAATACCGAAAAGATCGGTGGTTTCCGGGTGGGTCAGCCGCAACTGATTGGCATAGAGGTGAATCACAAAGAGATTGTATTTCATTATAATGTTCCCCTGAGAAGTCACTCCGGAAAATTTATCATTCGATATAATCGGCACACTGAGAAACTCAGTATGCAATCACTCTTTTTGGGACCGGCCCGCGATCGTTGGGAACAAAATAAGGAGATTGTGACAATTTTAGATGCGGTTGGGTTATTGCCCCTCCTTTCCAAGCCCAAATTTTCCGCTTTTGACTTTACCTATACCTCAGATATTACAGATCCGCGCCATCAAGAAACAGCTTTTAAGGAATATAAAGTCCTTGCCGAGTTAAGTTTGGCATTCTCCGTTGATGGAATGATCTCCGATTTTGTTAGCAACATCGAAGGCACAGGTCAATTGCACGAAAAGGCTCTATTTATTATCATCGAAGCTTCAAATACAGTTTTTGGGCGAGCTCTAAAAGGGGCTATTTTCGATGATATGTTGAATCGAAGTTCTAATGAAATTGTCGCTTTTCTCCAGTTACTATGCAAAAATCCTAGTGAGCGTGCCCAACTAACGGCCATGGATTTAGTAAAAAAACTTGCTGAAAACTCAAAAGTTCTGCCTGTAGTTATCGCCAAGGCCCAGGAATGGTCAAAAAGCTCAAACTGGCAATTGAGAAAAACGGCCTTAGATGTTTTGCTCCGATTAATTGAAAATGGCAACGGCCTTTCCGAAGCTAGCATTATTGTGTCCAGGTTAATTAACGATCCTGATAGAACCGTCAGCTATATCGCCTTAACTTTGCAATGGGGATTGGATCGAGCCTACAGAATCTCTGAAGCTATCACCATTGCTCAAGAGCAAAGCACTAATTCCGATGTGATGGTACGTCTCGAAGCATTAGACCAATTGATTCAATTATTCGATCGTAAGCGAGGCCATGGGATATCCGAGGCTTGCACTATTGCGCAGAGGCTAATCAAAGATCCCGAGATGGACGTCCGAATTAAAGCCTTAGAACTGTTAATTCAATTAGTTCGAAATGGCCAAGGTATCCCTGAAGCAATAGCAGCCATCCAGGTGTTGAGCACTGACTCCGCTCAAGGGGTTAGAAATCAAGTCTTAATTTTGGCACGTCAATTAATTTACCAAGGCCAAGGTATCTCTGAAGCTATCGCTATTGCTTTGGAGTGGAGTAAAGATTCCCACCATAACTCCCGATATAATGCCATAGTGCTATCAGGTGCCATAGTGATGTCAAGTGGATTAATAAATTTAGATCAAGGATTCCCTGAGGCTTACACTATTTTTCATAGGCTTAGCTATGATCCAGATATAGATATTCGACATACTGCTTTAGTCCAGTTGATCTCATTACTTAATCAAGGCTATATGAGTAATGTAAAAGATCAAAGCTATGCCATTGCTGAATTAATCACTTTAGCTCAAGAGCGAAGCAATGACTTCGAATATAAAACTCGAGAATTGGCCATCATATTGATAAAAAAGTTAATTAATGAAGGCTTCGGTACGTCCGAAGCTTGCCATATCGCGCAGATGCTAAGCAAAGATGTCGATAAGGACATGCAAGTTAAAGCCTTAGAGTTATTGAGGGAATTAGTCGGCAAAGACCAAGGTATCTCTGCCGCTATCATCATTGCCCAGGAGCGCAGTACTGATTCCGATAGGAATGTACGTCATGCTGCCTTAGAGTTATTTCATCGTTTAGTTGAAGAAGGGCATGGGATTACAGAGGCTATAGCAGTTGCACAGGAGCGAAGCAGTGATTCCGACATTAGAACGAAAGAATTGGCCCTAATATTGATAGGCAAGGTAATTAATCAAGGCCATGGTATGTCTGTAGCTTGCAACATCGCGCAGATGCTAAGCAAAGATGCCTATATTAACATCCGGCTAGGAGTCTTTGATCTATTGAAGGAATTAGTCGATAATGACCAAGGCATCTCTACAGCGATCACCGTTGCTCAAGAGCTCAGTACTGATGACAATAGTGATATACGCCTTGCTGCTGTACATTTATTTCAACGCTTAGTTGACAAAGGTCATGGCATTACTGAGGCTATAGCAGTTGCACAGGAGCGAA
>JACCVN010000070.1 GCA_013698165.1 Parachlamydiaceae bacterium
TGTTACTCCTGTTGCGAGACGCAGCAGGCCACATGAAAATCGCCGCATTCACGGCTAGAACACGCTTATTTTCAAATCTAAACTCTTAAATCACAAATATTTATCTCTTAACTTAATGACATTGGGCCTGTAGCCCAGGGCAAGCGAAGCGCGGCCCTGGGTCCTTTAATAAAAGGATTACACCCCTGAAAGGGGTGTGGGCAATAACGTGTCACTAGTAAAAAACCCGACAGTTCTCCCGCACCCCTTTCAGGGGTGCAATCTTGAATTTTATTTACCCATGGCTGCGCTTCGCTTTCCCTGGGATACTAGCCCACACCCCCATACGGGGGTGTTTGTTGCTCGTAAATCAATACTTAAAACCGTATACTATCATATGACTTGAAAATTTAAAAAAGCTTAGATTCATGGTAATTTAAATCACAAAAAAGCTACAAAAACAACACCCTAGCCCGTAGCTGCGGCTGTCTTCGCTATGCTCGCAAGCCTGACTACGGGCTACAAAGAGAGATCCACTATCATGGATTAGCTGCAAAAGGCAATTCGTAAAAATTATGCCTCTATAGCCATTCCTGGGTCTATAATTTAGTAATATCGATATCCAGTACACTGTCAAGGTACAAACAGGGTATTTTCTACGGTACCCCAGAAATTCTCCAAATGGTATCTTCTTGATAGATTTTTGAAAGCTAATCCTTAATTGGCATTTCAAAAGTGTTCTATCAAACAACAATTTTAAATTAAGGTTTTAAATGCAAACATTACGTTCTGCGGGTAAAATAATCCCTTTTCAAACTGTAGGAAATTTTCATTCATCAAATGTAAAGTCTACTGAAAATGAGAGTATGAAGGAAAAATCTAAGGAATATTCCAAACTAACATCCATGATCGACAGCGGTGTTTTTAGTATATTTACAGCATTATCTAAAGATTTCCGCAATCAATATCCAAAAGATAAAATTTTCAATGACCCAATCATGCGAAGAAGGTTTAGTGAATGTCGAAAAGAAAATATGCCGAATTGGCTATTTGCGGTGTTTCTGATCAGTGTGTTGAATTTAGCATATCTTATTGGTGGAAAAAAAACGGATAAAGAAAATCCATCTAAAAACTTATCATCACCCCAGTAAATTATAAGTGATTTAGGAAAAGACGAACGAGGAAATTCGTTCGTCCCTAAACACTTAGACAGCGCTTTTTACATCTCCCTTACTTTAAACTTTGCTTTTTTTTTATGCTTATGTCATAAAATAATTTTTCTTTTCTATCAAGGTTCATACGGGGGATTAATGCGCTTACCACTATTTGCTTTTCTTATGTGCTGTGGGTCAATAGCCTTAGAGGGGAGTGTTCCTTTCTACTCAGAGCCTGCACCATTCAATTTCCATTTAGATGCGGGTTTTCGACAAGATAACCTAAAGTTTCGCATCGGTGCCGACGAAAGTAGCTTCAGAAGAATGCATGAACGCGATACTCCTAAAACACGCTCTGCAGTCAAATGGAAAGATTTAAAAATTGCTCAGATCCAAGGTTCCTTCGATTACACAACACATGATGAATACTATATCCGCGCTAACGCATCTTATGGCCGAGTGGTAAATGGGCGTGCAAGAGTTGAAAATTTTGATTTGAAGCGCCACCACATTGATGATGCAGATTCAGATTCTTCAAACTTTATATTCCCAAGTTCTAGCTCTTCAAGTTGTAGCTCTAGCTCTTTTAGATCCATCTCCTCGAGCTCTAGTTGCGATCGGGTCAGAGAATATTCCCAACAATCAGCAGATTCTCATAATGGTTATGTTGCTGACCTTATTGGAGGGGTAGGTTATAAAGCGATCACTAATGATGGTCGTGGCTGGGTTGCAGCTGTAGGGGGGTATTCATTTCATCGCCAAAGCTTTGAAATGACAAATTTTGAACAAGAAATCGACCTTATAGATTTCCTTGATGTTGGCCCTATACCCGATCTTAAAGGGACTTATCTCACTAGCTGGATCGGACCCTGGCTTGGAGTCGATTACCTATCGAAAATTGAGTATGATGTCACTCTTTATGGCTCTTTAGAATGGCATTGGGCAAAATATCGCGCTGACGGACATTGGAATTATACTGATGCCTATAAAGCACATATTCGCCACAGCGGTCGAGGATATGGCGCAGTCGCCCGTCTTGGCGTCGATTGGACGCCTTGCGAAGCTTGGGCTTTCGGTATTAGTGGGGATTATCAAATATGGTCAACAAAGAGAAAAGCACGCAATCGAGCGACGGTATTCAACGATCTACCTCTTGGGGATGAAATCGAACTTACATTCCCTGTAGTACGAAAATCTTCTCTAAGAAGAGTTAGATGGAACTCATTTTCTATTAACGCTCTCGTGAGTTACCGTTTTTGATCGAAGACATTTAATGATATAGTTTGCCACTTTAGGGGAAAGTAAAGCGGTCACATGCCCTAAAAATTTAAACTCTTTATGGTTGTGAATTCCAAAAAAAGCCCTGCTTTTTGGTACGATAACATCTTCATCCAATCCAATATAGAAAAAATTAGTTCTTGTCACAAGGGCTATTTTTTCTTGAAGATTTTTAACGAATGGACTTGAATATTCCATCTCTTCAGCACAAGGGCAAAAAGCCCCTGCTTTTGCCACTGTTGTTCCTTTTAGAGGGGAAGAAATCGTAACCACATTGGCAACATGCACAGGGTCATCTTGAGGTTGGCAGGCAACAAAATTTGCGCAAACAAGCCCTCCCATAGAATGGCCGACAAGATTAAATTCTAGTTCCTGGTCCGGAGACATTCTACGAATAGATTCTATTTGCTCTTTTAATTTTTCAGTATAGTCTTCAATGGACTGAAATGGATGCCCTAAATTTATGGTAAAAATGGGCCCAAGCTCTGGATGCTTTTCAAATCGTTGCTTAAGGTACACCCAAGCTGTTCTATTATGCAAAAATCCATGCACCAATATAGTGACTTTTTTACATGTTGGAGGCAGTAGCTTAGGATTAAAATTCACCGCTGCAAAGGGATAAACAATGCTGGCTAGGACGACTACAACTAGTTCTACGCTTAAGCTCAAAATCCTGGAAACAATTCTTTTTATAGTTCTGACCATAGTGACGTCCAGGTCCTTTCCAGGTGCCAGTGGTTTACCATCTTGCACTGCGGCCGGTGCAGATTTAATTTCATTTTTTTGAACATTCATAACGTACGTTTATTATTAATAATTAAAAGTGATTGTAACCACATTCTAACATAAACGCTTTAAAAAAACAACCACTATAGACAATTTATAATAAATTCACGATTTAAAAATATTACTAACATAATACTTGTAAGTTCGATAAAGAAGAGCGACATTTGACAAAGGATTACAATCGATAATAATACGTATATTAAAAATAGGTCACCTCCATTTCGCCCATTTCCCCATCGCCCTGACCACAAAATTCAAAAGCTTGTTCGTGATCAATT
>JACCVN010000364.1 GCA_013698165.1 Parachlamydiaceae bacterium
GATCTGTAGGCTGCTGCGTCTCACAGCTTGAGCAAGTGTCGTTCGTCCTTATGCCCTCTCTCTGCGTTCTAATGTGGGCTCTTTGGTAGTTCATTGGCTCTACTTTTAAAGATGTTTTGAAGGGTCTCTAAAGGATAGGGCGAATTAGACAAATAAACTACGACAGCGCCCACAGAGAACACAGAGAGAGGGTGATAACGGCAACTACCTTAAATCTTGGCTCCTGCTGCGAGACGCATCAGCCTACAGATCCGTGTGCCTTGCGCCCTTATGCCCTCTCTCTGTGTTCTCTGTGGGCTCTGTGGTAGTTCATTTGCTTTCTACTTTTAAATATGTTTTGAACGGTCTCTAAAGGTTACGGTGAATTAGAGCAAATAAACTACCACAGAGAACATAGAGAACACAGAGAGAGGGCGATATCGGCAAGCTACTTTAAATCTTAACTCCTGCTGCGAGACGTAGCAGCCTACAGACGCAGCAGCCTACATTTGTATTCAATTTGGTGTGATGTTAATGTCAGGACGAGATCGTTGATCTCGTTA
Organism: Parachlamydiaceae bacterium; assembly: GCA_013698165.1. GTDB lineage: Bacteria > Chlamydiota > Chlamydiia > Chlamydiales > Parachlamydiaceae > JACCVN01. The sequence continues at coordinate 543 of JACCVN010000364.1, forward strand.
CTTGAAACTAATTTTTAAAATAAAGAGGCCAAAATGCAAGCAAACGCAGAATATATGTTTAATAAATTCGTGGATGGAATTACACCTTTATGTAACTCACTGAAAAAGGTTCCCTTTAGTGATAGAGAGCAATATCTCCATGATAAAGTTTCTCGAGATGAAAGATATGTTTATTATGGTACAGAAACTCTTAGAGCACTATCCCAAGGGGTGACTATCCTGACAACGTTAGTCGTTAGCAAAACCATTTTCAACGCTTTTTGCAATGGAGCTATAGCGATTACTGCCGGTGTTGCCTGTGCAGGAGGGCTTTGGGCGCTTTCTCAAAAACCTGAAATCATCGGAGTAGGTGTACAAAAGTTCAACGCCTTGTTTAATTCACGCATTGGGGATAATGCCAAAATATTGGTCGAAAAGAAAGATCAATAACTCCCTTCGTCAGTCTGGGGTTTTCCTGGACTGACAACACCAAATCCTAGATTTCTAAAACTTTAATATTTTCATAACTCAGAACCACATTATTGCAATCCCTTAATATTTATTGGTTTGCAATAAATTGATTATTGCTTGCTATATTGAATATATAATGCTATATTCAATTCAAGCAGTCAAACAAGGAGACATTGATGTGTAAAAATATTGTAGCTTTAGCAGAATCTTATTACAAAGCGATGGGGGAAAAGAACATTTCAGAGGTGGAAAAATTTTTACACCCGGATGTGACATTTATTGCCCCATTAGCTAAGACACAGGGAAAGGAACCTTTTCTTATAGAGACAAAAAAATTTATGGATTTCATGGAGAGTAAGACTATTAGGGCAGTATTAGGTTCGAATGAAAAGCAACAAGCTGTGGTCATTTATGACGTAAATTTTCCCTCTTCTGTTGGAAAATTACATGCGGCAAGTTATTTGACATTTGATAACGGCCTTATCACAAAGATAGAACTCTTTTACGATGCACGTCCTTTTGGTCAGAAGTAGTTGAATTCGGTAATCTAATTGCTTTTTGACATTTCGATCGTTCAATCGCGGGAGCGTTGGCGCAGCCGAAATGTGAAAAATCAATTAGATTCCGGTATAGCTCACCTTGCATACTATCCCTTTTTTCATCTTATTTTAGATGAATAAATGTGTAAGGTGAGTTGAATTGATAAATTTTACCAAAAGCTGGTATACCTATCTGGTATGACAACAAAAAAACGCGTTTATAATTCTGAAAATAGAGAAGCTCAAGCTGCAGAAACAAAAAACCGTATCCTTCTCACTTCAAAAGAATGCTTCCAGTCCCTTGGATTTGAAGGTGTCACGATTGAAGCATTAGCAAAAGCTGCAAAGGTATCTGCCCCAACAATTTATTCCTTATTTCAATCCAAACGCGGAGTTCTACTTGCGCTAATGGATAATAGCTTCATGGTAGATCAATTTGACGCGCTCATTGATAAGATAAGAAAAGAAAATTCACCAACGGTTCGGTTTGCATTGACTGCCAAATTAGCTAGGAAAATTAATGATGCTGAAAAAGCCCATATGGAAATTTTCCAAGGGGCGACTATGCTAGCCCCCGAGTTTAAAAAGCTTGAAAAAGAGAAGGAGCAGCTGCGTTATAAACGGCAGGAAGAAACTATTTCACAGATGGTGAAAGAAAATTCACTTTCGAAAGAACTTAGCGTGCCTAAAGCAAGGGCTATCTTGTGGGCCTTTACGGGACGTGATATGTATCGCATGTTTGTTGTTGAACAACAATGGACATCTGATGAATATGAGAAATGGTTATCTGAGGTACTGATTAAAACGCTCATGTAGCCTTTGGTATAAGTTCTTCATATTAAAAGGCGCAATTTCTATGACTTTCTTAAGAAAAAAAGTTTATGTTGCCGCGGGATACACAACGACCTTTTTTGGTTCTGGCCGCAAAGAGTTTGACCCTTCAAAACCGATGCCAAAAATGGAGACTTATCTCCTAGAAAGTGCCAAAGGGACATCTGAACAGATCCCAAATCCAAAATTTGATGAAGGGTATATCGGTAGCTTTATGGCAGCGAGATTTCTCCATCAGGCCAACTTGCCCGGATTTCTGCCTTTTATGATCCCTGCTCTTTTAGGTAAGCCTTGCACAGCTGTTGAAGGGGCATGCGGAACAGGAGGCAGAGTCATCGCTTGTGGAATGCGCTCGATTTTATCCGATCTCTCGGATTCAGTATTTATTGCAGGTTTTGAAATTCAAAATAGTGTCAAAGCAGTCTATGGTGCTGATATTTTAGCCGGTGCCTCCTACTATGCTAAAGAGCGAAAAGATGGGGATGCTTTCTTTTTCCCCGGAGTATTTTCTAAGCGGGCCGCGGCATATTTAGAAAAGTATGGCTCCGATTTGCCGCGCAAAGCTATGGCAAAATGGTATGAACAAGCGATACTTAATGCCCGCAAAAATCCAAAGGCCCAGGAGTTCCATAATACGCAAAATGACCTTTTAGGCCTTGCGGTGGAAGCCCCTGATGCCGCTAATTTTGTGCCTGATTTAAATTACTATGACTGTTCCAAAGTCAGTGATGGGGCCTCTTCACTCACTCTATTTTCTGAAGAAGGTTTATTTACAGCAGGCATCAAAAAAGAAGATGCTTTAGAAATTGTGGCTATTGGAGAAGCTGTTGGGGATATCACTGTTCCTCCAATTAATCCCTCAGAGCTTGTAATTACAGCTAAAGCTGTGCAGCAAGCTCTAGAGACTGCAGATATTTCCTTAGATGAGATCGGCTGGCTTGAAATTCATGATTGCTTTTCCATCACAGCCCTATTAGCCCTAGAAGCCATCGGCTTAGCCCCTAAGGGTCAAGGCGCCGCCTACATTCTAGAGGGGAATACCCAGCCCGATGGAAAGACACCCACAAATTTGTCCGGAGGATTGATAGGCTTTGGACATCCGACAGGAGCTACAGGCGTTCGGCAGATGGTAGATTTATTGATGCAGCTGACCGGCAAGGCTGAAAACCAAGTGAATTCGAGCAAGCCTTACGGCATGATGATCAGCATGGGGGGCAATGATATTACCGTGACCTGTTTGATCGTTAAGAGGGCCGTAAAATGATCGATTTCGAGCTTTCAAAAGACCAGATTGCTTGCAATGAAAAAGCGCGCGTTTTTGTTCTCGAAAATATTGCTTCTTTTGTTCAAAAACTTGAAGAGGACCTTGATTTTCGTCTCGAGCTATTTAAACTCATGAGCCGGGAAGGATATTTTCAATTAGCATTACCTCAGGATGGAAAGCCAAAAGATTCTATTGCCTATCTTCTGGCTTTGAAGGAATTTGCACGCATCGATGCTGGCATTTCTGTAGCTATGACAGTCAGCAATATGGTTTCAGAGATTATTTATGATGTGGGCACTCCAACACAAAAAAAGCAGTATTTAGGTGAAAATGTAAAAAACAATGGCGCCCCCTTTTCTTTTGCACTAACAGAACATCAAGCGGGCAGCGATGCCAAAAAAATCCAGACTAAAGCCACCCGAGAAGGTAATAATTACATTATACATGGCGAGAAAAAATACATTACCAATGCCGACGTCGCCACTGTAACGGTGGTTATGGCTAAATTGAACGATGATGAAGATCCGAACATTACAGCATTTTTGATCGATAAGGGTCTTCCGGGATTTAGCATCATAAAAAAAGAAAATAAGCTTGGGCTACTGACTGCTAATCTAGTGGGTTTTAAGTGCGATTGTTGCCGCATACCAGAGGCGCAACGCCTGGGAGCTGAAGGTGAAGGCTTTAAATTGGCCTTGAAAGCACTCGACAGTGGCCGCCTAGGTGTGGCAGCCCAAGCCCTAGGTATTGCAGAAAGCGCCTTTGAAGCCGCCCGAAAGTTCTCCATGGAACGCGAGCAATTTGGCGCCCCCATTGCCAAACAGCAGGCCATTGCCTTTAAGCTTGCCGATATGCAAGTGAAGCTAAGTGCAGGCGAACTTTTACTTTTTAAAGCTGCATGGCGAAAAGATAAAGGTTTACCTTATACACTTGAAGCCTCTGAAGCCAAATTATACTGTTCCGAAGCGGCCAACCAGATCGCTGATGAAGCTCTCCAGATCCATGGTGGATGCGGTTACACAAAAGACTTCTTGGTGGAAAAATATTTCCGCGATGCCCGCGTCACCACTATTTACGAGGGCACTAGCGAAATTCAACGCCTGGTCATCTCCCGCGAAATTTTAAAAAAACTGTAACCTGCTGCGTCTCGCAGCAGGTGTCTTTGTCTAAGCCGCGAATGCGCGCAAACGTTTGCTGTCGCCGCATTTGCGGCTCACGGAATTTTGATATCAAACCACACGCTTACGCGTGTGGCTATATGCTGCTGCAGCATTCGCGGCTTAGGTCAAAGATACCTGCTGCGAGATGCTGCAAGATACATTAACTTTTGGGAAGTTTGATGATGAATTCGGTGTAGAGGCCTTCTTGGCTTCGGAAAGTGAGGCTGCCGTTATGTTCTTTTTCAACGATGTTTCGGCTTAGGGAAAGTCCTAATCCAGTCCCTTCGCTTGAGGGTTTTGTAGTAAAGGAGGGGGTAAAGATTTTCTTGCCTGTTTCCTCAGAAACTCCGGTACCATTGTCTCTGACACGTATCTCAAAACTATCATTATGCATTCCAGTATGGATCGATAGTGTAGGGATGTATGAGGAGTCACTTTTCTTCTTTTTGTCAGTTAATGCGTAGTAGGCATTATTGAGAATGTTAAGCAAAACGCGGCTAATCCCTTCGACATCCACTTTTATTAAATGATTAGGATTGCATAAGATTTTTCAATTTTAACGGTCATTTCCGGTTCACTAGCCCGCAGGCCTTAATAAGAAAGAGTCAGATACTCATCTAAAAGGCTATTCAAATTGGTTGAAACCATTTCATCAGCTTTTGAGCGTGCATGTAAAAGCATTCGTTGTACAGTGTTGTTTGCACGTGCACTTTGCTTATTGATCGATTCAACGTTTTTTCCTAAAACCTTAAAATTTTCTTCGAGTTTCGCCATTTATCAATAGGAAAAGCATCCTTATGATGATCAAAGTCTTTTTTTATGTCTTCAATCATGGATGCGGAAAGGTCTGAAAAATTGTAGATGAAATTCAAAGGGTTTTTAATCTCATGGGCGATGCCTGCAACTAAAACTCCCAAAGAAGCAAGTTTTTCCTGGTTAACAAGGCTATCTCTGGCGCTATTCAGTTGTTCAACGGTATGCTCAAGTTCTTCAGACCGTTGATGTGCCTGTCGTAAGTAATAGACAATGCCTGTCAGTAGTAATATTGTCAGTAGCTCTTCAGGTCTTACATTAGGTTCTTTTTGGAATGAAGGATAGGCCACTATAAGAAGGACATATGTGAGAGCGGCAGTTAATATGCATATGTTTCTTGGAATCATATACCAAGGAATTTCATTTTTTTGCGGATCGGATTTTAATGTTTCCCAGGAGTGAGCTATAAGGCATAGTCCGGCAACCATAAAAGCCACCGAGAGCACGTGGTTCATTAGAAATAATCCTGCGGTGCGATCAATCCCATACACATTGCCAACCAATGCAATGGCCGCAATCACAAAAATTAATGTTCCTAAAGCTAGTGCGGCTGCATTATTCCAGGGAAAACGCTGTTTGTCTGTAATCACAAGCAATGTTAAATTAACTAGCGCAAAACAAAAAGAACTAACAGCGCTAACATTTTTAAAGATGGAAAATATAGGCCATGAAAATTGTTCTTGCAAAAGTATAAGGCAACTAAAAATCATCAGAATCCCGGATAGCACTCTGACAGCGAATATCCATTTAAAAGTTTGAAAGAGAAAGGCTAAGCCAGTAAACAAAAAAAGAAGTTGTGTGCCGCTGTAAGGAGGCACTAAAGCTGAACCTGGAAGAAAGAAGCTTGTGATCCCTAGCAAAATATAAAAAAAAGCAGGAATATAAAGAGTCCAATGTCCCATTTTTGGTTGCTTAGATGCAAAAGTTGAAGTTTTATTGTTCATAACACATTCCTATCACAATCACTTTTAATGGGACTTAAGGATCACATCATAGTGAAGATTCTGGTTATATTGAAATTGAAACTTTCCCACAACTTCTATGAAAGAATAAAGATATATAACTCTAACTTCTTCTTCTAAGAGGCTGTGGGCATGTTAATAAATGTCGATTTTTACGTGAGAAAATCTTTGTTCAAAGGTTGTTGAT
>JACCVN010000138.1 GCA_013698165.1 Parachlamydiaceae bacterium
TCTATTGAACTTGGACTGTATTCTCCTTTCAGAAGCTTCATCCCCACTTCAAACTTTGAAAATTTTGAAGGGGTTAATGACAAGGGAGATAGCTGGCCAACAAATTCTTTGAATGTATCCAGCTGACCGCTTTTAAATTCGAACTCTATCTCCTTCATACGAAACTTCTTCTCACCACAAACCATCAGAACCTGATCAAAACTTGCTTCAGCACACGTTCCACAGGGCAAGGTAATTAGATGAACCTGACGGTTGTTCAAAATTTCAAAAAGCGGCTGAATATTCTTAAAAAAGTTGGCCCTGCAGTAGGCTAATGCAGCCTTTTTTGAAATAAAAGAAGGAAGCTGAATAGTGTTTTCATTACGGACAAAAATTACTCGTTTGGAGACGGAAAAACTCTTTAAGGTTAACTCCGATTGCTCTTTATTGAGGCGAATTCGACATTCAAGATGGGAGCTCAGAAAAAAATGCTCGGGGGTATCTAAATATTGGTCTCTATTTAGCATTTTTTTCTGTTTTGAGAGGTTGGCGCCAATATTTTGGGCCAACTGCAAAAATAATTTATAATCCCTGAGGGAATGGGCTTGCCATTTATACTCAATCTCTTTGTCCATCTTCAAATTTCCTTCTGACTGCATTCTTTTCTTGTGACTATTCCCCATGGTTTAGGTTAATCATATTGATACACTCCGTCAAATCTTTTCACTAAAGTATAATGAAGCCGCTCAGGGTTTCGAGGAATCCCTTGCTATTCCTGGGTATGATTTACTCATTTACTCATTTACTCATTAATTCATAACATGGTACAATAATCAAGATCAGGAGGGGTCATATGAAAGACAATGTACGCTTAAATTTTGAGTTTCCTAGGAAACATTATCCTTATTTGAAAATGTTTCTTGCTGAAAAACAAGTATCATTCCGAGAGTATGCTTCCAATTTGTTGATTAAGGAGATGGAACAGTACGAAGACAAGCTGCTTGCTGAAAAAGTTGAAAAACGCTTAGGAGAGATCAACCCTAGCGGTAATCTTGACTTCAAGGAAGCCGCACGCCTAGCCGGATGGGATGATGCCGAAGTATAAAGTGCAATTCAACAAGAAATACCTTAAGGATCTTCAGAAGATCCCGAAGGCTGACCAAAACCACATCTACAAGGATGTTTTAGCACTCGCATGACCAAGACCAGATCTAGGAGTAAAAAGTTAAAAGGCGCGAAAGATCCTTTGCATCTCATCAGATGCGGCGTTTATCGCGTTGTCTTTACTATTCAAGATGATGTCTTGCTAGTCTTGGTGATCGAAGTAGGACACCGGAAGGATGCCGACCGCGACATAAAGGGTTATAACATTTGCAATAGAATATATTTAACTTGTATGAATTAATGTTTTCGGTAGACCATGTCTAAGCTACTGAATTTCAAAGAACAGCAAATCAAAGTGGCGGCAGGTGACACTCCTGGTTTTTTTGGGTGGTCATAAGCCTCATAACACCCTGTGGATCCTTTTTTAGCAATAAAACAATTAAATTTATTCATTGTCACTTCTGCAATAGCCTCTGTATGGCCTCTAAGGATAAGGAAATTAACGACAATACCTTATATGATACTCCGGAGATAGCCGTCATTTTAGGCTACATAGTGCCTACTGTGCGAAAATTATTGAGGCTAAATTCATTCAAGTTGGAAGCTGGGTAGGAAATGGTGCCGGGATCATCCATCAAAGTTTATTTAAGTGACAAAAACCATAAGCCGGAAAAAAAGAAGTGATCGATGGGGGTTTGGGAGCACTGGAACGGAAAACAGGGTTAAGTATTACCTAACCTCTATCATCAAGAATCCCCACCTAAAAATATTCCTACGATGTGCAATCACATTAAAAAGGGTATTAGGGTATTTTATGTAAACAATACAATGCCGCTGCGACGGATTCGGCAACGACATCTAATTGCTTTCCAAAAGGGGTTGCAAATTGAGCTTGGGAAATGAGCTGCTCCCCCTAAGAATTCATTCAGCACTCAAGTGCTCTCTGAAACGGTCGCGTAATACATATCTGCCATTC
>JACCVN010000366.1 GCA_013698165.1 Parachlamydiaceae bacterium
AAGAAAGATTCTGAGGCTGAAAAAGAAGTGGAAGCTGAAGAAGAACCAGAAGCAACGATTGGGAAAGCAGATCTACAGCTTACAGAAACCTATAATATTGTCCGTGATTTGCTTTACTTGATGTTTAAAAACAGTAGAAAGCCCGCATCAGAGTAAACTACCCTGGTTGATGCCCGTAACTAAGGAAAATGAATTTTATGTCTGTCCGCGTACGCATAGCTCCCTCACCTACTGGAGATCCCCATGTGGGAACCGCTTATATTGCCCTATTCAATATGATTTTTGCACACCATCATGGCGGCAAATTTATTTTGCGCATTGAAGATACTGATCGCACTCGCAGCAGGCCAGGATACGAAGAAAATATTTACAAGGCTCTCAGTTGGTGCGGAATTCACTGGGATGAAGGCCCTGATGTGGGTGGGGCATATGGCCCTTATCGACAATCTGAGCGCTTTGACATCTATCGCAAGTATGCTTTCGATCTCGTTGAAAAGGGTAAAGCCTACAAATGCTTCTGCACAACGCAAGAACTAGAAGAAATGCGGGAGCTTAGTGCCAAACAAGGTGGACGCCAAGGCTATGACCGCCGCTGCCGGAATTTAAGTGAGGCTGAAATACAGCAGCGCGAAAGTGCGAATGTCCCCTATGTCATTCGTTTAAAAATGCCGTTGACCGGTGAATGCGTGTATGAAGACGCTATCAAAGGTCGCATCACCTTCCCATGGGCAGACGTCGACGATCAGGTGCTATTAAAATCGGATGGATTCCCCACTTACCATTTAGCGAATGTTGTCGATGATCGCCTTATGGAAATCACGCATGTCATCCGGGGAGATGAATGGATGAGCTCAACGCCAAAGCACGTGTATCTCTATGAAGCTTTTGGCTGGAAAGCCCCTTGCTTTATGCATATGCCTCTATTGCTAGGCAAAGATGGCAAAAAATTATCCAAGCGTAAAAACCCTACTTCGATCTTTTACTACCGCGACAGCGGATATCTTCCGGAAGCGCTTCTTAATTTCTTAACTCTCATGGGCTATAGCATGACGGGAGATAGGGAAGTCTATTCTTTAGAAGAAGTCACCAAAGAATTTGACCAAAAGCGCATTGGAGTTTCCGGTGCCGTCTTTGATGTACAGAAATTAGAATGGCTGAATCAGCAATACCTAATCAAAACTGTACCTGAAGATCAATTGTGGGATAGACTTAAAGGCTGGTCCTTCAACGATGATTTTATGCGCACCCTAATGCCCCTTTGCCATGCACGAATCAAAACGTTTGCTGATTTTATGGAGCTCTGTGATTTCTTTTTCATCAACAATCTGAAATACAGCAACGAGCTATTTCTTAATAAAGGCGCAACATCTGAGCAGTGCGCTCTAATGATTCAAGCGATGATCTGGCACATGGATGAACGGGAAAATTGGACCGGAACCGGTCTTAACCAGGCTTCCAGGGAAGTGGCTGAAGTTTTCGATGTCAACTATAAAAAAGTTTTGATCCCCCTGCTCTTTGGCAGCATGATGGGAAAATTACAAGGCCCCCCTCTTTTTGATTCTGCCACAATATTAGGCAAAGATAGGGTAAGAGTACGATTAATGCGCACAATGGAATTCCTTGGCGGGATCAGCAACAAAAAAGCTGCCCAACTAAAAAAAGCCTGGGACCATAAAAGCTGCAAAACCTTAATGGATGAGTAAATAATGTTTTGGAAGTATTTGACAACATGCTATGAAACCGGCGAGGCTTGCTTAAATGGCGCCTACGGGGGGTATTGGGAGATTTTAACGATCCTTGGGATCGTCATCGTTTTCAATTTTGCTTTCAAAAATCTTCTTCTTTTTCTCGAAAAAAAGTTCCATGCAAAGGATATGATTCTCAAAGAGAGTTTTGTCACAGGTCTCTATACTCCTATGAGCTGTTTCATATGGTTTTTTGCTGGAATAGAAATCCTTGATTTTCTCAGCATACAGATCACATCGAGCACCTTCTCCACCTCGAAAGGGCTGATATTAGGCATCGGTCTTATACTTTCCGTAGGTTGGTTTCTTATGCGATGGAAAAATAATGTTACTCATTATGTCATTACGCGCAATCGTACTTTCAAAAAGCATTTTGATCCGGCCACCATTGATATTGTTGACAAGTTGTTGACTGTAGGGATCTTATTGTTCGTCATTCTTCTTTTCCTTGAAATTACCGACAGTAACTTAAACACGCTGATAGCTTTTGGTGGTATCAGCGGTTTGGCACTTGCATTTGCCTCTCAAGAAGTTATTGCCAGCTTTTTCGGCGGACTCATGACCTATATCACACAGCCTTTTGTAATTGGCGATTGGGTGATCCTTCCGGAAAAAAATATCGAGGGTCATGTTGAAGAAATTGGCTGGTACATGACCAAGGTGAGGACTTTTGATAAAACTCCTATTTATGTTCCCAATTCAAATTTCTCCAAAATTGT
>JACCVN010000154.1 GCA_013698165.1 Parachlamydiaceae bacterium
GGAAGGTTCTTTGAACAAAAAGCTCGCGCTAAATGCTGCCGAAATGGCGCGGCAGATGAGAGCAAGCGTCACCTTTATCGATCTTAGAGATTACCCAATGCCTTTTTATGATGGCGATCTAGAAGCCACGATGGGGATGCCTTCAAACGTTAAGCAACTCAGAAAGCATTTCGTGGAATCGCAAGTGATTCTTATTGCCTCACCCGAGTATAACGCATCAGTTTCAGCGGTTCTCAAAAATGCCATCGACTGGGTGTCGAGAAACCCAAATGGTGGAGGATCGAGAGAAGCATTTAAGGATAAAAAAGTTGTGATTATGAGCATTTCTCCCGGAAAAAACGGTGGAGCAAGAGGATTGTCCCATCTGCGTACAATTTTAGAGGATGTTAGCGCTATTGTTTTACCCCAACAAGTATCAGTGCCCAATGGCAATAGTGCATTTGATGGGAATGGAATTCTTATAAATCTTCAGGCAAAGAATGAGCTGCAACAGCTTCTCAAAAAAGCCATCAACTAATCGATCTGCCAATATTGCTTAAGTTTTAGCTTGTAAAGATTAGCTTTGGCCTTGTCGAAAGGAATTGTTTTGATGGCATTCCTAAGCTTTGTTTCATATTCTTTTACTTGTGATGGTTCATTAAGATCGTATCGTCTAATGGATATCGAGGAATAGGGATTCAAAAAGGTATAGTTGTTTACAACGATACGGAATTGTTCAAGAAATTGGCTGCTACTGCTGCTTTGATAGAGGTCAGAAAGGATTAAACTGTTAATCTGAGGCTCCCCTTTTTTTATGCTTGGATAGATATATTTATCGACAAATTCATAAGCATTTTTATTGAATGGATTTTGATGAGACAGATCAAAGATTTGAAAAAGTGTGCCTGCTTTGTCGTTTTCCATTTGTTTGCCAATATTGAAAAGTTCTGCGATACTTGTGCCGGGCATTCCCATTTCCTTGAAAAATACAGCGACTTTTAAATTAAATTTCGGTGGTCTAAATGAACGTCCAAGCTCAAAAAATACTGTCGAGCATTCATACTTTTGATCAAAGTTATTAAATAAGGTGAAATTTGCGGAAATGATCTGATCCCGTTGAGGGGAGTAATTGTCATTAATAACAAGATTGTGCTTTAAGAAATCGTTAGCGCTCTTATAGTCCAGGACTGAGGGGTCACCGGGATAGCGAAAAAAATGGAAATCTCTTTTGAATTCCAAGCCTAGAACTTCTTCTAATGTTATGCGGACGATGTCCTGAAACACTCTAAATTCATGACCTGAAGCCGTATAAGCCATAAAGCCGCGCTCTTCCTGTCCTATGACAATATCGTAGAATGGTTTTTGTGCGAGAACAAGTCCCTGAGATTTTAATCCTTGGAAAATTTTTTGAAAATTATGCATTTCTAAGAAGCGCTTTGTAGGCTCTTTATAGCGAGTATAATCTTTCCAAGGGGCATTAAAATCATTCAAAAATGGTTCAGCATTAACTGTAAAGTGAATAGAGAGTAAAAGTAGAAATGCAAGGCATATCCGGATGATTTGTTGAGGTCTAAAATTCATTGGTTATTTTCCCCAGGTCGTTTGAAGTTCAGTTTTGTATTTCGTTGCGCTATTCTTGCTGAATTGAAGTTGTTTGATGCTGCTTTTCAGTGCATTTTCATAGGCCTGCATTGTAAAATAGCTTATCCCTGGAGTGTATCGAACAATTTTTAATGGGTTTTGAGGATTTAGAGTTTCCTTATTGTTTAAAAGAAGTCGGACTTCATGGGGGTATGGAGGGGCATATTGATCGTTTAAAAAATATTCATCGACAGTGGCATTTTCTGAAATAAATCCATTAGGGTATGAAGGATACGCAATTTTCTTTGCAAAAGTATACTCGTTATTGTCAAAAACTTGGAGGATGATACCTGTTTTCGAATTTAACTGGTTATGTGCCGTCTTGAATAATAAATCGATTGATTGCTCATTAATTCCAAGCTTTTGAAATAGCCAAACTAAGCGCTTTTTGTAGCCAAGGGGCTTTACAGATTCATTTTTGACAAAGTTTTCTAGAGAATTTAAACCTAATCGAGAAGCGTTATCCCAGATCGTAAAGTTTAAGGGAAAAGTTGTTTCATATAACGCCCGTTCAGGATGAAGATCATCAGTGAATACTGCTGCGAGTTGTTTTTTGGTTTGAATTTTCAAAATAGGATCCAAGGGAACGGCAAGAAAATGGAAATCCTTTCTGATAGGTATCTCAACAATGATTTCAATAACATTTCTTATAATGTCCTGATAGATCATAAAGTCGATACTGTTACCATGGTAGCCAAGAATTCCCGCTTTTTCATTGGCAGTGATCTGATCGATCACTTTTTTATTTGGAATAACGACTTTTCGAAGGGTAAGTGATTTTTCCATTTCCCCGATCGGGAAGATCGCGATCTGTTTTTCGGTTGGAGGTGTAAAATCTATCGCCCCATAGGTGCTACCAAAGCACAAAAAGGTGACAAAGATAAGAAACTCTGCGATTGTATTAGTCTTTTGCATGCCAGTGGGCCTTTAATTTCTGTTTATAATTTTCTACTTTGGTAGAATTCCTTGGCAAATTTTGAATTTGCTGACGTATGAGCGATTCATATTTTTCGATGATTTTGAGATCGAGTTGGTCATATCTTCGAATGGATATTGAGGAATAAGGGTTTAAAGAAGTTGCAGTATTCATGATTAAACGCAACTGTCCCGATTGAGAATCAAAGCGCTTTGCAAGATCACTCAAGAAAATGTCTGACAGATTAACGTGGACGTTATTATCAAATTTTCCACCTTTTAATGCAGGGTATACCAGTTGATCTACAAGCTCGTAAGCATTATGAAAATTAGGTTGTTGATGTGAAAGATCGGTAAACTGATAAAGGACGCCTGTTTCAAAATCGGCAATTGAATCGCCTGCCTTAAAAAGATTTTGGATTTCCTTAACAGGCATTCCTAGTTCATTAAATAAAAATTCAAGTTTCTTTGAATAAGCGATATTAAATCCTGACTGATTTTTTGAAAAATAGCAGACACTGCATGAGAGCTCGATGGAGGAATTTCCATACAATGTATAATTCATCGAAAGAATTTGATCACGATCAGGAGGGGCTCTGTCATTGGGATGCGGATGGCTTTTTAAAAAATCAGCTGAACTATCATATTCATTTAAAATGGGGTCTAAAGGAATTCGAAAGAAATGAAAGTCATTTTTTATTTCAAATTCTAAAACTTCAACAAATATCATCTTTATAATATCTTGGAAAATACGGTACTGTTGTTTAGCCGCATGATAACCAAATACACCCCTTTCTTCGTGTCTGATGATATCATTCCACCAATCCATGTGCTTTGTTTTTGCGCCGATCGCATTAAGGTTGGATTTAAGTCGTGAAAACGATTCAAAATCTAATTGCCTGTTTGTTGGAGAAGAAAATGGTTCTAATTGTTTGTTTTGAACTGTATAATCATGAATAAATTGTTCAGCGCTTATTGATGTGTGAAAAATAAGGCATAATAAAATTATTATTTTATTAGGAATAGGCATTGACATCCTGAATGGAAGCTTTTTTCCACGGATTCTACTTCCTGGACGTATAAAAGGCAAACTCTTTCTAATGTAGATAATTTTTTTAATAAGCATAAACTTAAATAATAATTATGTAAAAAATATTTACTTGATAAATTATTGTTTATGTAAATTTTGAAAATTTATATGCTACATTTCGTGCCTTTCCCAAACTCAAACTGGGTGACTTATGAAATACTTTATGTTGATAGTGTTGTTTATGGCTTGTTCTTTTTCCATTGAGAATGAATCCAAAACGAACGCAGAATGCTTTGAAAGGAATTACAGCCATGCAAGGTTGCGAGATGCAAAAGCACATCTGGCTTATGTGGTGAAGTGCTTAAAAGATGATGGGCAACTTTCATCATGTGCTGTTTCGAGAATTATGAAGACTATCAATAGTTTTAAGACTTTGCAGGCTGCAATACCTGGGTTTGAAGAACATGCGAAAATGTCAAAAAGGGCCCGAAAAATATTATCAAGAAGCTTGGAGGGTTCTTTAGGATTTCTTTCAAGGGATGACGTGGTTTCACATGATTCCTTCTCATGGTCTCAAGAATTTTTAAGAGCAGGGAACTCCACATTTGAACGACGGGCGTTAAGTGCGATTGTCTACGAGCAAACCAAAGCAGCATGCATTAATGGTTTTAATAGTTCCGATTCTCAAATGTATAAAATTTCTTCTGAAACCATAGAAAAGATGCAAAAGGGGACCATTGTTGCCAATCGATTACCTCCGTTAATCTCTCCAGGGCCCTTTTATCATACTGAAATCTGTGTTATTGAGGCCGATACAATTGATGCCGCTCATCGTTTATCTTTGTTAGGCTATAATCCGGTCACCTTAAACTTTGCCAATCAGGAGAAGGTGGGTGGTGGAGTGATCCGAGGTGCACACGCACAGGAAGAAAGTCTTTTTCGTCGAAGTTCTTATTTTCTTGGATTAGATATTCAATATAATCCGTTCTTGAAAAAGCAAATGAAAGGCCACTATCGAATTCCGGAATTTGGGGCTGTCTATACTCCTTCGGTCACGGTTATTAGAGGTACTGAAGCAGAAGGCTATCCTTTTATCTCCCCGTACCAATTGGACTTCATCGCTTGTGCAGCTTATGATATTGCACAGCATCCATTTTCACATTCGTCAGAGTATGTAGACAAAACGAAAGTAAAGATACGTATGATTTTGCGACTAAGCGTAAATACGGATCATGATTCTGTCGTGTTAGGCGCCTTTGGTTGTGGAGCCTTTAAAAACCCTGTTAGTCTGGTTGCAAAGATGTTTTCAGAAGTTTTATCAGAAGATGAGTTCCTGGGCCAATTTAGAATGGTGACTTTTGCCATTCTTTGTGATGCCTCCGAAAATAAAGTGCAGATCTTTCAAGATGCACTAGAACATCTGAATTTTTAGCGACGTTTTGTTACATTATGAACATATTTTTGATATTAAATGCGATTTCCAATTGACTTTTCCTTGGAATTTGGTAGCCTCTATTCTTAAATCTAGTTTATAGGTATTCCATTTCATGCTGAGACGATTTTTAGACTACCAGCTTTCATTGACAGAGAAAGGCAAGCCATTGCACCGCCTTCACCCCTTAGTTTCTGCAGGAGATACTTTTCTGTATGAAGCACCAATCAATACCTCCAAGGGCCCGCATATTCGCGATGCTATTGATATTAAGCGCTGGATGATCATTGTTGTGATTGCCCTGATCCCTTGCATATTGGCTGCAATCTGGAATACCGGTATGCAGAGCATGGTGTATTCCAGCGGCGATAGCAAGCTGATGAACGATTATCTCACTGCAAGTGCATCTTGGCAAGGCTACTGGGATTTTGCCGCTAAGGATAACCATTATATAACCATTCTTCGGTTAGGATTAACAGCGCTTTTGCCTGTAGTGTTGATCTCTTATGTTGTTGGGGGCATATGGGAAGCTCTTTTTGCTATCTACCGCGGACATGAGATTTCTGAAGGATTTTTGGTGACAGGCATATTATACCCCTTAATTCTACCTTCGACTATTCCTTTTTGGATGGTTGCTGTGGGAGTTTCTGCCGGTGTAGTCCTTTCTAAAGAAGTCTTTGGCGGTTCCGGAATGAATATTGTCAACCCTGCTTTAGCTTGCCGCGCCTTTTTATTTTTTACTTTTCCGGGCAAAATGACCGGGGAGATCTGGGCAGGCACCAATCCGACGACGGTGAGACAGAGTTTGATTGCCATGAATCGCGATGCAGGCACAAATCCCATCGATGGCTTTAGCCAAGCGACCCCACTGGCGAAATTTAACGTTAAGCAGGATATCAAGAAAATCCATATCGATGCCATCGCCACAAACAATGTTGGCGACGATGTCTCTACCATTGACACATTGAATGAGCATTTTGACCAATGGAAAAGCCTTGGGGATTATGATTCGACCCTGGGCCAGCTTTCACAAGACCAATTGAAATCGTTTGTTACCTCTCCGCTAGCAGAAGGAGGCCTTGGGCTTTCAAGTGGCTATTACGATGATGCCTATGCTTTTTCCGGATTGAATTATGGCATTGGTCACAATAGCGATTGGGGATTTTTTCTTGGCGATAAGCTCGGCTGCATGGGTGAGACCTCTGTTTTAGCCTGCCTTCTCGGAGCGTTCGTTTTAATTTGGACAGGGGTCGGCTCCTGGCGTACAATGCTGGCAATGGGTCTTGGAGCTTATCTGACAGCGCTGATTTTTCAGTTCGGTAGTGCCTTTTTGGCTAAAGATCATGGAGCATGGCTGCCGGCACAATTTTCCTTTCCTGCCTATAAACATCTACTCCTTGGCGGTTTTGCTTTTGGGGCCGTATTTATGGCTACTGATCCAGTATCCTCTCCAAGTATGAATTCAGCCAAATGGGTTTATGGGCTTTTTTGCGGACTTGTCACTATGGTGATCAGAGTCGTCAACCCCGCCTATCCGGAAGGGGTGATGCTTGCCATTT
>JACCVN010000163.1 GCA_013698165.1 Parachlamydiaceae bacterium
TATTCACAACTTCAAGAAGAAGAATTTGAAATGGAAGAAAAGTTTGGATACAAAGCCATTAAGCATCAAAGTTTTGTGGGCGCAGGTTATTTCGATGAGGTCTCGACAATCATTTCAAGTGGAAAGTCTTCGACACAAGCTCTTAAAGGCTCAACTGAAGAATTGCAATTTCATAAATAGGAGGGAATATGCGTATTATTCAAAAGATTAAAGCAATTAGCTGTCTGGTATTTGTCTTAGCAGCGCATGCCTATGGCAACTATGATTCCTACAGATATTATCATACTCCTCAACCTCATCCTCCTCTACATGGGTATAATAACGTTTATCCTTACTATGAAAGTCCTTCGTTCACTTACTATTATAACTATCCCTATGGAGGATATTATAATAAGAAATTCCATGATCAGAAGTCTCATGCACAGTATAACAACTATAGGTACCAAAAACAGATGGCAGACCAGCGCAACCGTTATTATCGCGGCTACCAGCAGTTATACAAAAACCCAGACTTCGATAGACCTTGAATTACCCTTGAGTTATCGATAAAATTTGGTTAAAATGAACTTTTCCTTAAAACATTTTTTGCTCATCCCCTGCTTTATAGCCCTCCTTTCTTCCTCTGAAATTCTTCAAGGACAAGCGACTCAAAGCAATGCTGCTATCCGGTCTGAAATTTTAAATGAACCTAAGGCACCCGTAAAAGTTGATGTTAAACCTCAAGCGCTAGATGAAGAAATCAGCACTCGTTTAAAGGCTATCTTAATTGCAACCGGATGGTTTATTAACTCCAATGTTGAAGTTAAAAATGGTGTTGTTTTTTTGACGGGAGAAACTAAAAGAGATGATTATAAAAAATGGGCTGAAGAATTAGCTAGGAACACCCAGGATACTGTCGCTGTTGTCAATCAAATTCAAGTCATGCCACCATCAATTTGGGATTTTAACCCAGTTCTTGTAGGCGTTCGAAGCTTATGGACGACATTACTTCGAACAATTCCCGCTATCCTATTTGGAATCATGATTTTAATGATCACCTGGCTTTTAGCCAAAGGCGCCTCGTTGATGACGCGGTATTTCTTGCGAAATCAAACTTACAACACCTTAATTATGCGCGTGATCTCGTGGGCAGTAGGCTTACTTATCTTCCTTATAGGATTATATAGTTTTTTCCATATCATGGGGCTAACTACTATCGCTTTGACAGTCGTAGGAGGAACAGGTCTACTTGGTATTATTTTAGGGATCGCTTTTAGGGAAATTACAGAAAACCTTTTAGCGAGTATTTTTTTAAGCATGAATAATCCTTTTCATTCCGGCGATTTGATCGAAATTGAAGGGATAATGGGATATGTCGAAAAGTTAACCGTTCGTACTACGATTTTGATTTCGCTCGATGGAAATTACGTCCAAATCCCAAATGCAACTGTGTATAGAAGCATTATCAAGAATTTTACCAGCAATCCAAATCGTCGAGAGCATTTCACCATAGGAATAGGGTATGACTGCGCAATCTCAGAGGCTCAAAAAATCGCTTTAACCGTTTTAACAGAACATCCTGCTGTCTTAAAAAAACCTGAACCGTGGGTTCTTGTCGATTCACTAGGTCAGTCAACCGTTAATTTAAAAATATTTTTTTGGATAGATGGCTCAACTCATAGTTGGCAAAAAGTGCGTTCATCTGTGATCCGTTTAGTCAAACGAGCTTTTCAAACTGAAAATATTCCTATGCCCGACGAAGCTAGAGAACTCATCTTCCCAAAAGGTATTTCAGTAAAACTCGACACAAATATCACCCAACCTGAAACACTGAAAGATCCAGTCGAAACAAGTGAAATAGCAACAGATGCCGAAGGAGAATTAAATTCCGAAGCTGAAAAGTTAAAAGACCAAGCAAGTCAATCCCGCTCCCCTGAAGCCGGGCGGAATTTGCTAAAAGACGATTCTTAGATCATGACCTGTCTCACAAAGATGATACAAAGAACAAATTACTCAAATGAAAGTAGAACTTTTGCTATCGGCACGTTCGCGGCTAGGGTATGCGAAATTAACCCTCATAACCCTTTATTTTACCTAAAAATTGTTCCATAACACTTGGTTGGTAATTTCATGATGGAAAAGAATTTCGGGATTTTTTAACCGTTTGCCCAATTGTTTAGGGCACCTGTCAGCGGTAGCTTGCTTGTATTCTGCATATTTTTCTTTGATGGGATCCCCTAAAATCTTAGTCATGAAAGAGCTATTATTAAATAACTCTATGGCTTGATTAATGTGTGAGGGCAGGAACTTGGATTCAGATTGTTTTTTAGTAGGGGATTTGTCGCCTTCCAGGGCTGTGCGAATAATAGAAAGAATGGCTAGATAAGGGTTAGCATCTGGGGCAACAGCCCTAATTTCTATGCGTGCAGAACGTTCATTTCCGGTTGGAATTCTTATCATGGACCCCCTGTCATATGCAGAAACCTTAATTTGGTTTGGAGCTTCAAAATGAGGATCCAAGCGTCTGTAAGAATTTACGCTCGAATTTAATACTAAGCAGATGTCTCCTGCATGATTTAATAAACGAGAAATTCCATCCCAAGCTAATTTAGAAACGCCATCTTGACCTTTTTTGTCATAGAAAATATTTTTGCCGTCTTGGGATAGTGAAAAATTTATGTGCATGCCTGATCCATTTATTCCAACTATAGGCTTCGGTAAAAAACAGGCTGTCATACCCATTCTAAAGGCAATTTGCTTGGCAGCCAATTTATAGAGCTGTATTTTGTCTGCTGCCCGTAAGGCCTCATCATAAGTAAAATTGAGTTCAAATTGGCTTGGAGCTACCTCTGGATGGTCTTTTTCATTGATGTATCCCATCGCATTTAGAGCTTCGGCAGTCGCGTCAATGAACTTCCTCAAGTGATCAGCCGAGAGAGAATGAAAGTATCCGCCATTAGAGATCAGTGAAAATCCTTCATTTTCATTAAAATTTTGCTCTGAATGTTCGCCTTTCAATAAAAAGCCTTCGATTTCAGGAGCAATGTTGGCCGTGAGCTTGTGCTTACTGCGCAATTCCCTTGAGTATTGTTGCAATAGCCCGCGGGAGTCAGAGGTATACTGTTCTTTATCACGGGACATTATGTTGGCAAACATTCCGACCTTTCCGGCGCCGAAAATATCACTTGGAAGCCAAATAAAGCTTGTCCAATCAATATTAAACCTGAGATCTGATTCGTTCTGTGATGTAAATCCTTTTATCGAGGAGCCATCAAAAGTGAGGTTGTCAGCAGAGTCTAGTAAATACTTCTTATCGTAATCAAGGGCATGAAATCGGCCTTCGATATCGGAAAAAAAAACCGTGACAGCTTTTATTTGTCTCTCGTCTTCCAATAGTTTACGGTACAGCTCTTCAAGCTCTTTTGGCTCAAGGGTATTTCTTTTTTTTCTGGCTGTAAGGTTTAGTTCTTCTAATTTGGTATAAGGGAGTTCTAAAAAATTTCTTAATTGAGGGGTGGCGTCCATAGACTTTGATCTAGGATTATCGAGAATTTCTTTATTTGATGGCACAACTCCTCCAAATTAATTATAGCTGAATCTAAGAAATTTCAGCTAGGTCGTCTATATTTTTTCCAGTTGTAAAAAAGGCTCGTTCAGCGCTGCTAAAATAATATTTTCTTTATCGAGCAATTCCTGGTTGGCAAATGAAACAGTGATGCCTGTGTCAAAATAAGGTTGAAGATGAGATTTTACTGCTGCCGTCACATCCTCAGGTGTTAAGCTAAGTATGGCATTTCTAAATTTTTGGCGGCGCACCTGCGGTTTTCCTTCACGCAGCCATCCATAGGCAAGATCGCCGCGACTTCCTGGAGACACCGGCAAGTCTAATGCCTGGATCATTTCCAATTTTGCTGCATTCAAATCTTCCTCGTCAAAATTCCCGGAGGCTATTTCATCGATAGCTTCTTTGAAAGCCTGCAAAGTTGAACTCAAATTGGGATCTCGGTAGGCATAGAAGTAAAAGTTTGCTGCCATAGAGTTGCAGACGGCTCCTCCGCCATAGGCACCACCTTGCTCACGGACTTTAGCATGCAGTACCAAGTTGTCACAAAGGAATGCCGCTATGTTAAGCGCAGGAGCGTCCGGATGGGAGTAAGAAACTGTTTTAAGCACCTTGGCAGTAAAGGCAACCGGTGATGAAATGATCCTTCCCTGTGGGTTGATGGGTGTGAGTGGATATATCCCGGTCCAAGGTTTAAATGCTTTCGTTGGCAATTCAGCAAGTCCGTAAAAGCGATGGGTTTTGAATTCGTTGTACATTTCTGAATCGCAAGTGATAACCAGGTTTGGATTTTCGAGGCAAAGTAATTTTTCGTGTATTTGCAACAGCTTTGCCTGCAATGCGGGGCCTTCACGATCAAAATTCTCTGCAAGTTTTTTTATTTTCCAATAGTAGCTAAGCCCATACCACTCATTTGCGATTTTGGATGGCACATCAAGGCATGACGCAGAAAGGTTAACGGCATATCTTAGAGCATTTTGATGTAAACTGCTTTGCAGAGCTGTGAAGTGCTTCATGATTACTTCACGTAAACGGTGAAGGTCTTGAAAGTCAATGTACAAGACCATATCTTTTATTATTTCAAACAGCTTGGAAGCTTTGCGATGTAAAGCTTTACCCCTGATATAGAATGAGGGCTTAAATTGATTATAGTCTACAGCATTCAGATTAAAGGTCATTGAAGCTCCAACACCGCCGGTATGGGCTTGAATATACTCGAGATTTTCTGAATAGTTTCTATCCACAGAGCCCATTTGAGGCATTAAAATTGAAAATAAGCGCACAAAAGGAAGGTCTTCTTCTGCAATTTCGGGAAGATCATAAACGAGGTCGGCATAAATAATGCCATTGGTAAATGTGTTATGATGGAAAACCTCTAAAGCCCCAAATTTTTCACGGGTTAGTTCAAAGTCTCTAGACATTTTCGGAACATCTTCGAGACTCATTTTGGGAAGTACATCGAGATCTTCTTCTTCTTGAAGGGCTTGAAAAGCTGTAAGCATAGCAGCCTGGTCGACTAGGACTTCCACATCTTCTGGGGTTAAAGAGTTTTGCAGTTGATCAAGTCGCTCTCTTTCTTCAGCTCTTTCTTCGGCAGCAAGATTAATATCAGGGCGCATGATCACTTGGACAGTATGGGAATTATCCAATAAATAGTATCTGATCAAGTTTGTGAAGTAGTAAGGATCTGCCAGATTGCTTTTACGAAGTTCTTCGGCAAGCATATGGATTTTTAGGCCTTCTTCAGGGTTGGCTCCATGCTGCTTTAGAAGCGCGGAACGCATGAAAAGCGACAGTCCAAAAGGTCCGCTGTCTCCATTGATTTCACTTCTGTAAAATTCCATTTGATGCAAAGCATTTTCAAGTTGCTCTAAGGGGATCCCTTGCTTGACTATTTCTTCTAGAGTAAGAT
>JACCVN010000173.1 GCA_013698165.1 Parachlamydiaceae bacterium
CTTTACGCCTGTGCTGATTCAAAGAATGATTGGAGAAAGCAATCCTCAGGCATTGCCAAAATGCGGTGTGATGTTCACTGAAGATTGCCAATCCAAAATTGCGACATTGGATAGCAGCCAACCGACCTCTGGCATAACGGTGGTCCAAGCAGCTTATGGACATAATGAAGGTGTTGTCAGCAGCCTAATCCCCGTAGATTCATATTATATCAATCAACAACACAATATTATACCCATTATTCGGCCGAAGACCCATCGCATGATGCCTACTGAAATTAGTGGTGAGCTAAAATTGGTGGCCAACAATTCCCGACCAGCTGTTACACCTTCTCTGAATGCAGGGGCGGTTATTTCGTTAAAGAATTTTGCTGAAAAGCTTGAGCAGTTCTATGGTGGGCCCATGGATGTCGAATTTGTTGTGAATGAAGAGGAAAATACAGTCTATATTGTTCAGGCTAGACCACTAGTGGCACGCAAATTTGAAGAGGCTATGTATCTACAAAATCAGCATTTGCTTCAGGGTGAAGTGTTAAAAGGCAGTACCATTGGTGCGGCAGGCGGCAGTCTGCGCTTAGTAAAGCCTTCTCAAATCGTGTTTGGCCAAACTCTCGGCGAGGCCTTGGACAAGTACCAAGAATTGCAGAACCCTCAAGAAATCGAAGCGATAGTAACTGGAAGACACGCCCCCTCTACTTCCCACTGGGCTACCGTCTTCCATAATGAAGGCAAGCCCGTCCTACATCTTCCGCAGCTTGACAACTTTCAATCATGGTTGCAAAACCCTGATGCTTCAATTTTAGTGAGTCCCCAGCAAGGAATGGCAATCAATCTCAAATTTGAAAAGGAGCCAACACTTGAAAATCTGCAAGCTTCCAATATTGCCGTTAAAGGGTGGGTCGATTATCCAGCTGCACCGTTAATATCAGCAAGCTTGCAATTCCAGCCAAAGGAAAAGCTGACTAATGAAGCTATTAAAGCCCTGTATCCACCCTTAAGTAACAATGAGAAGTGGTTAAACTTTCAAAAATATGCCGGCCAATTTGATTTTAAAGAGCTTTTACAACAACTGCATCTCTCTCAAGGTGAGGATTTACAGATTGGACTGGCAGCCTTGCTTTATAAATTCAAAAGTGTGCCTGTCCGTCATGCTGGAACTCTGGAGCTTGATCCCGAGCAAAAGCAGCGCTTAGAAGCTCTTCAAAGTTATGCTTTTATGCTTGCAAAAGACATTCTCGAAAATGTGCATGCCAACCAAACGACGCGGCCTTTTGCCGCAAACTATTGCCTTTGAACTTTCTCCATGCATTGATCTTATCGAGCGCTTCATCTGATGAACTCGTGAATGGTGATTCGTTGGTAACCATGGCCCTCCAAGAGTTGGCGGTAGAAAATACCATTTCAAAAGAACTTGAGCGGCAGGGTATCAAATTAACTAGCCCTTATAGTCTAATTCTCTTGCGCTTAGGGAAAATAGCAGTGAATGACGAAATTGCAAAAATGTACCGAGATCTCATTATCAATCTCGATCAAAATGAAAAGGAAAAAGATCTGATGATGCTAGCAAATATGCTAATGGGATTACATAAGTTGGATATGCTCTCTCTTTGGCTGAATGTTTCCTTTCACCAGAATCCTGACATTAAGAGTCTTTTCGAAGATTATAAGCTGCAGGGGCACTTTTTTGCAGACCTCGCTCAAAAGAGAGAAGTTTTAAATGCTTTGAATGTATCAGCATTTGCCAATCCAAAAAGCTTTCAGACCCAGTGGCAAATATTAAACAAAGAGCTGTTAGACACAGTGAAAAGAACAGATCTGGCGGAAAGTTATTTAAGGTCTGATTCAGCAGGCAAACTCGCTTGCATTTCCATGATGAATAAATTGGTTGACCAGTTTGATTTGGCAATAAAAGCATTAGAAGGCAGCAGGGAATATCCCCAAGAAAGACATCTAGCTTTATTTCAAAAGATGCTGCAGGGATATTGCGAGCTAGCCAATAGTTGGCAGAAACAATTTGGCCTTCCTACTGAAATCGAAAAGTGCCTGCAAAAAGCTGCTGAGGTTGTAAATAAGAAAGAACTAGAAAATCTCGACCTTCGATTTTCCAAAGATTTTGATGTTCAAGCTTTCGGATCAAGCAGCGGCGCATCTGAAGGACGCGTATTGTACCCGAAAACACTTGAAGATGCCTTTAGCGTGATCCATCAAGAGCTACTGACGATGATGAGAATACTTAACAAAAATGCTGTAGGAGAAAACTTGCCAATGCCACCTCTGCTTAAAAAAGCCCATGAGGAACTCAGGTTAGGCAATG
>JACCVN010000178.1 GCA_013698165.1 Parachlamydiaceae bacterium
CATTCGCATAAGCAATTTCTTTAAAGCTCCGGCTCGCTTTGCGAACGCCTGGAAAGATCATCAGTATCGCAAACAACAGCTTTCAAAGAGGAGCGGTTTTGGCAAATGGTGGTATTCAATGAACACCTCCAAGTTTTTGGGATGGTTTTGGAGTGGGATGCAGTATTTGGCCTATCCTATTGTTTCTATATTGGAAAATAACCGAACGGTACTCTTAGGGTTAGAAAAAATCTGCCGTTTCTTATGGACCGATAGCGGCATCAGCCACGCAATCTTCATCGGACAACGCCGACCGCTCATCCCCCCCACAAAAGAAGAGTTATTGGCTATCGAACCCAAACATAAACGACAGGTTTGGGAATAGAATTCGATTGCAAATGTGAATTTTCAGCTAATCCACGATAGTGGATCTCTCTGTATCCTATAGTAAGGCTGGCGCAAAAGTAGCTTGGCACTCCGATGCCGAGTTTGAAGTGCCCAAAATAAAGGCCATGCAAATAGACTTTGGAACTCGGAGAAGTGGTCTGAAAAATGAGTGGGGGATTAGAGCAAATAAACTACCACAGAGCCCCCAGATTCGACTTTAGGATTTTATGCCTATTCACATAGTCTGTATATAAGAAAATAATAAACGCCTTTTTAAGAGATCATGAGCGCCATGAAAGAATTTCCCAAAAAATTCATCAACGTTATCTTCTCATGGTTCACTAGATTATACCATAATCAAAAACCAAGGGATGAAGTTTTACAGAAAGAACAAGAGATAGCGCTTGAGGACGCACAAAGAATTGCCAAGGATTATTATTTCCTTGATGAGGGAGAGGACTTTCACGAGATTACTGATAAAGTATTGGAATCAAACAAAACTTCCCAAACCTTTAAAAAGCTTATTTTGGAAAGCGGTCGAAGATTTATTGTTTTTAATTATCCTAGCGACAAGCTCCAAGTCAAAGGGCTTCTCAGCTTTGTCCCCAACTCTTTCCATAATCCTCTACTCATCTTTCTAAGGGGAGGCAACCGCCTGCTCAGCTTGCCCGATCCAGCAACTGATTACATTTGCTTTAAAAACTATACAGTTCTAACAACAACATACCGTGGCGGGGTTTCGGAAGGTAAAGATGAATATGGCGGGAATGATGTCAATGATGTTGAAAATCTCATGACTTTTTTTCCTCATCTGCAAGCAAAGGTTAGGGTGTACTTTGAACCTTCTAAAATATTCATGCTTGGTGCAAGCAGAGGGGGAATGGAAGCATTTTTGTCATTGGGGCGTTTTCCATCACTTCAAAAAATAATTCATAAAGTCTGTTCCCTTTCAGGACTTGTGGATATGAATGAATGTATTCGGGATCGTAATGATATGAAACAAATGTTTATAAATGATTTTGGCTTACTGCCAAATGAAAATGAAGAAGAATGGGTACGCCATCGCAATCCCATTGAGGCTGTTTCAAAAATCAGGAAAGATCTCCCCTTTTTGATTATCCAAGGAACAAGTGATCTAAGGGTTCCTTTAAAAGAAGGTTATAATATGGTCAAAAAATTGAAAGAAAATGGAAATCCAGTCACTTATCGGGAAATTTCAGGGGGAACCCACTGCCTTAGAAATCATAAAGATCGCATGGAGCTAATCGCGGATTGGTTCGAGATAATTTAATGCTAAAAAAGCGATAAGAATGCTAACATCTTAAACTTGTAACGCAACACAGAATTCGAACTGAATATATACTGCCCTTAGCTCAATCTGAGAATTTGGGCAGTATATTACAATCACCCTCACTAAAGCAAATGACATGGATCTTGAAGAACGCAATAGACTTAAGTGTTTAACTAT
The DNA here is from genome assembly GCA_013698165.1 of Parachlamydiaceae bacterium. Lineage (GTDB taxonomy): Bacteria > Chlamydiota > Chlamydiia > Chlamydiales > Parachlamydiaceae > JACCVN01. The sequence goes on from JACCVN010000178.1 coordinate 1,835, forward strand.
GTTTGAAAAAAGTGTTCGCAAAAAGGGTTATAAATTAGTCGCAGGCATAGATGAAGTTGGTCGGGGACCACTTGCAGGCCCTGTCGTGGCTGCTGCCTGCTTGCTTCCTCATGGACTGCTTATAGACGGTGTTGACGACAGCAAAAAATTGACTCCTGAAAAAAGAGAAGAAATATATCATAGGTTGACGGGAAATAAGAGAGTTATATTTGGAATAGGGATCGTTTCACCTGCAGAGATCGACCGCATCAATATTTTACAGGCCACCATTGCAGCGATGCTTCTTGCAATCAGCAATCTGTCGCAGATTCCGGATTACTTGCTGGTAGATGGACTAGCATTGCCACATCCAACAATCCCATGTTTGAAAATTATCAAAGGGGATGAACTTTCACAATCCATTGCAGCGGCATCAGTCATAGCTAAAGTCACCCGCGACCGGCTAATGTTTAACTACCATGAGCAGTGGCCGGAGTATGGTTTTGATAGTCATAAGGGTTACGGAACGTCAAGGCATGTCGATGCAATTTATCAACATGGTCCCTGCTCCATCCATCGCAGCTCTTTTGAACCCATCAAATCATTGCATTTATCAAAAAATCAAACGTGAAGCGATAATTTTCTCCGCTTCAGAGGTATCACCTACGCCAGGAATGATCACATCAGCATGTATTTTACTTGGAGCAACAAACAGAGAATGCATTGGTTTGACAGTGACAAGGTATTGATCTTTGACCTCTTCCAGAGTGCGTCCTCGATCGCGAATATCTCGCTCTAGGCGTCGTATGAAGCGAATATCATCTTCAACATCAATATATAGTTTAATATCGCATAAATCTCTGACACCAGCGACAGCAAAAAGAAGAACCCCCTCAATAATAATAATTTTTGCAGGGCAAATCTCTTGCTGTATAGGAGTCCTTGAGTGGGTGCTAAAATCATATGTCGGTTTTAAGATTGACTCCCCCTGCTTTAAAGCCAAAAGATGAGAACAGATTAAATCAAAATCCAGACTTTCAGGATGATCAAAATTAATATGTTTCCGATCGTCAATGGTAAGGTGGGACATATCTTTGTAATAGGCATCTTGTTCAATTAATACGGCATTTTCACCGAAAGTTTCTTTAATTTTTTTAGCAAAGGTTGTTTTTCCTGACCCTGATCCACCTGCAATTCCAACGATGAGGGAGCCCTGAGCAGTCAAAGGAATAATGAATGTGCATATCAATACAAAAAAATATCGAAAAAGCATGTCAACCTCATTGTGTTTACAAGATATATGTTAAGACACCAATACTTTGAATTTGTTTAAATACAAATGTTTTATATAAATTCAATTCAAAAAATGCCCTATGTAGTTCTTAGAGTCAAGAAATAAATCAGGTTAAGTCGGTTTCATATAGGAAGGTTAGGATTTGGATGGCGTCGGGTGGCATTCGCGTCGTTCGTCCTTTTGAAGGCAAAAGGCTCAGTCTTTGCTGCCTGCTGCGAGAAGCAGCAGGCGGCAGGTGTCGTTTAGCCAACATCGGCGGCACAGCGGAAACCGTACGTGCCATTGACAGCGCCTGGGTTGTTGCGATGACGTTTGGAGCAGCGCAGATCTTCTTTCAAGCTCTTCCAACAGCCACCACGCAAAACTCGGTAAACCCCTTGCCATGGGCCTTTTGGATTATCAGGTTCCTGGACAGAAACTTCATAATAGTTGTATCCATACCAGTCGTGACACCATTCATAAACATTACCTGCAATATCATAGAGACCATAGCCAGTTGGCCGATAACTCATCACTGCAATTGTATCGGAACTAAAAAAGTTTGCTTCAGATTTCTCAATATCATCACCGGTAGCATATAGAGCGTTTTCAACACCACCTAGGGCCGCAATTTCCCACTCAGCTTCAGTTGGCAAGCGCTTTCCTACCCACTTAGCATAGGCTACCGCCCCATACCAAGTCACCCCAACCACTGGATGCTTTCCATAGCCCGATTCGATATTGAGCTTTCCGGCACTGCGTTTAATACGTGAATCTTTTAGTCTAATGATATCCTGATGTGAGTTATCTTTTTCACCGCCCATCACATCCAAGAAGCGCATAAATTGTTCATTAGTTACAGGATGTTTATCGATTGCAAAGCTAGGAAGATCAACCTGATGCCGAGGCATTTCATCGCGATTACCTTCATTGCTCCCTCTCCAGAAATTACCACCGGGAATGATGACCATTTCAGTTAGCAATGGCTGAATGTTCTTAACTTCCCTTAGCTCAGGGGTATATTGTTTTACGCCGACCTCTAAATGAAATGCACTTGCGGGATCATGATCAACTTGCGGGATTTCGATTTTTGCAGAGTGGATAATCGGGCGCAGTTGAAGAACTTCTTCAACGTCCTTTGGCGCTGGAACGACATTTACCGGTTCCGGAACCGGAACTTCCGCTTTAGTAGTAATTTTGACAAAAGCTTTTTCAGGTGTAAATACTTTTTCCTGAGGAAGTGGAGGTGCAAGTTTAACAGGGACATTAACAGACTTATTTTTCTTAGAAAGACCTTCTAATAAGGGCGTAAGAAGTTCCGGGCGTTGAGCCGGATCACTGCGTAAACACTCTTTGATAAGAAGGTCCCAATCCCATTTGCAGTCGATGCGTCTGACGGAAGGTAAATCAAAATATCCTTCAGGAAATTCACCTGTCAAAAGGTAGTAGGCCAGCACACCAAAAGCATAAATATCGACTTTAGCGTTTCCGGCATTTGCAATTTCCCCTCGTTTTTGCTCTGGAGCTAAAAATAGATAGTTTTGCAAAAATGATGCATGCAAAGGGGAAAGCTTCTGAGGATCCACAGGGGGATTTGGATATTTTTCTTGCTCATTTTTAGAAACTGCCACAACTGCAGAAGCACCTAATGCTTCAGCAACAATGCGGTAGGTGCGACTAATCACTGCACCGGTACCAACAATTTTAGAGAGGCCAAAGTCAGATAAATAAACACCAATATAATTTTTTTCCGGCCCTATAAGAATGTTATTCAGTTTTAGACTTCGATGAGAGACACCTTTGACACCAATTTTTTTGAAATGAGCATAATCAAGAGCATCTGTCAATTGGGAAAGAAGTGCATAAACCTCTTCTTCATCCAAGTGAGAGCTTCTTCCTAACATATATTGTGCCAAATTAGTTGTTTCCCCCAAGCTATCTACAATACAATCTGTCACCAAAAAATACTGTCCCTGAGCTGAAGATACGTTGTGAACCTTGACAATATTAGGATGATCCAGCGATGCCAACATGCCAACTTCATCTTCAAATCGTTGAATAAATGCCCGATCAGACGCCAACTCTTCCGGAAGAAGCTTCAATACATACTGCTTTTTCATAAAGCGATGCTCTGCCAATAAAACCGAGCCAAGTGAGCCCTGACCTATTTGTTTAATGACAACATAATCCCCTAAATTTCGGGCTTCCAATGTGCGTGCTTCATTCATGCGCTCTCCACGACCAGCAAAATTGCTAATCTAACAATATTAATATTCAAAAGTCTTTCAAAA
>JACCVN010000197.1 GCA_013698165.1 Parachlamydiaceae bacterium
CAAGCAGCGATATTCCTAAATCAGTAAAATTCTCTCCTAAAGAAGTCGAAGGAGCTAAGCTTAGTAGAGCAGAATCTGTCACGCATTTAGGGCATAAAATGCCTAAATTCCATCTGGGGATGAAACCTGTGGACCCTACAGCAGTCGACCGACATCGCAATCCTATAGATTTAAATACAAATGCTCCATTTACAGCCGATGAAATCAAAAAGTCATCGATCACCACGATACGTGATAAAAAAGTAGATGAACGTAAAGAAAAAATCTATATGGATAAAAACCATATTACCGATAAAACACAGCTACCAACTGGTTGGAAACTCGACCCGCGTTCTCTTTCAAAATTGAAAGAAGCCTGCAATGAAGAAGCTTACAATGAAAAGATGAATGACAATTTAGCAGTAGGAATCTATAACCCTGGAGCTATTGCTGCAGAAATAAAGAAAGACCTACAAGTCACGGATAGAATTCCTAGAAAGATTTCCACATTAGAAGATGCAAAAAATGCCATAAAAGAAGAACTTGACGAGTTTAATATTCCTCCCACCGGCAAGGATCATACAGAACGTGTAAAACGCACAGATCGGCAAGTATTAACACATGAGCTTAGACACCATGTAGAAAATGATGTTCTGAAGACAATTGATCTATACTTGAAGGTATTTCCCGATAAAAGCTTTGAAGACGCCTTTGTTTTTGGCAGAGATTTGGCTCGTACTGCCATCTATCAAGTTATTCATGATAAACATTCGTTTACAGGAAGCGATCACGGTGTATTGCATGTGCACCACAACTGTAAAAACGGCGAACAAATGCACGACCATATGGCGAAAGATGACATTAGCGATAAAGCTAAGCTGCTTTCGAGAGTCATGCACTTCTATCATGATATCGGTTACAGTGTTGGAGCCGGAAAAGATTTTACTGTAATGAAAGACCATCCCTTTATAGGCAGTGCTTTTATTGAAGCCAACAAGGAGTACTTTGACCATTATCTCGATGCTGATTCTACAGAGATAGTTAGAAGATCTATTTTAAATCATGCTATTGTGGCTTTCGATAATCAAAAAGGTAAAGATTATGAGAACGTCCGTTTTTCAACGTCAAACTCCGACGCTTGCGCCGTTACTGCAGATCAAAAAACACAATCCTTCTGGAGAGAAAATCCAGAAACCCTTTTGTCTTTGGCTCGCTTACGTCAATTCTTAACTATTTATCCCGAGATGGGAGGATTTGGAAAACTTGCCCACGGGAACATTATGGACCATCCGGAGAAAGCATTACCATTAAAAAATGCTGCTAAAGCAGATCGTTTCTTTGAAGGAAAGCCGTTATCGGAAAAACATTTTGTCAATTCGTTAGATTACAAGGGGTGGAAAGTATATAAGACAGTGCGCGACGAATTAATGGGCGTCGTTGAAAAACAAGAACTCCCAAGAGAAGAAAAAGAAGCTTTTAAAAAAGCTATCTTAGAAAACTTCAACTCTTTTAGCGGAGATATCGTCCTTGGTCAGTATGGTGCCGAGCTCAATGGAGTCTCTGTCGCTCAAAATCCAGAATTTGGTAAAAGTGAAGAGCCCAAATAATTACCTGAAATTGATATGTCTCCCTCGGTGTTATTTAGTTTCTTAGAATCTTGTTATTCTAAAGACACTGCAGGTAAGAATATTTCTAAATTATGCCAAGATGAATACTTTGCAGACAGGGAAGATATCAATAAAGCATTAGATAGGGTCGCAAAGGGTGAACAAAAAGTTAAAATAGAATCCTCAGTTGCCAACCTTTATATTACGCCTATGAAGGCTCCAGACAGAGAAGGCCTCTCTAAAGAGGAAATACATCGAAAAGTCATCAATTCCAATAGATTAAAGAAAGTCGAATCACAACTTTTAGAGATGCAAAAGGGGGTTATTGAATCCGATTTACGCCTAAAGCTCAATACGGCTGTGGGATTAATTGATAAAATGTCGAAAGCCAAAACAGGTAGTGATTTTGCGAAAATACAAAAAGAGTACGATAATGCAAAATCAACATTTGATAAGGCTATGAAAGACAAGGAAGGAAAAAGTAAAGATCAAGTGGTAGATAGTTTGAATAATTTCACTACTTTTCTTTCTAATGTAGATGAAAATCCAACAGCATGGACCGCCGGGGATATAGGCAAGTTCCAGGAAGCTATGAATGAAATTAGAACAAGTTTTACAACAGATGAAGAGTGGAAACTGATGAAATTAGGGAGATAGACCAATACTGCCCGAATTCTCAGATTGAGCTAAGGGCAGTATATATATGGAGTTCATATGCACATCGGTCAAGAGCAGGTATATTTTCCTTGTGGCGCACCTTCCCCTTCCAATTCAGGGAGTGAAAAACAGATGGAATCTTTTCGAGATTTCATCGGCTTCTTAAATGAAGGTCCTCAGCTAGATTTAAATTGCGAGGATTCTGAACTTACACAAGATGCTATAGCCTTTTTTCTTGAAGCCACTAAACAACTCAATCCCAAAGATTGGGAAGAGAAAGTTTCTGACTTAAAAAATAGAATAAGAGAAATACGACAATCAAACACCGATGCTGCTGAAGTTTTTAAGGAAACAACATGGGTATTAAACAATGCAATCACCCATCTTTATCAAACCTCCCTTGCGATGAAAATCCTAGATGCTGAAAAGAAAGAGAATTACAAGTCATTGAATTTCTTTAAACAAATTTTTAAATGTATGGAAAGTACTCGATCCTTAAGGAAAACGATGGAAAATCGTAAAAGAGCTATATCCATTGGCGGGATAAATGATTCTTTATTGCCCAGTTGGTATACGAAAAATTTTACCAAAACAAATCAAATCTAAGTTCCATGTCTCATTGCGAAAATCGGGAAAGTGGGGAATTTGTGATCCAAATAACCAAAATGCCGCATTTTCAAGTATCCCACTTCGTCACCCACGAATAGCAAAATCACTTGACCTAAAGCTTCTACATTAACAAGATCTTAATAATTTACATTGTTCATAAATAGTTAACATGCTAAGATAACCCTCTTAATAAGTTTGTTTAACTGTTCAACTTTTTGAAATTAAAAGG
>JACCVN010000201.1 GCA_013698165.1 Parachlamydiaceae bacterium
AGTAAATGATCAATTTCTAATAAAATCTTCCAAATTTTGTCTGATACACGCTTTGAATGTGGGGCTTTGGAACGAATGGTCCGGTAAAAAGAAACTTGCATTTGAGTGGGCAGTAAGATCCACTACATTACGGCGGGCTTTGTGATCGAAATGATGGATGAAATCAGATTTTGAGACATAGTGGACAACCCTTCCACAATGCTTAGGATTAATATACACGCATGGAGCTATAGCTACAACATCAATGCGCTTGCGAAGATCTTCAGGATAATGAGATAAAGCATGTTTGACGTGAATTGCCCCTTGGCTATGGCAGAACATTAAAAATTTCCCCTGAGGATTTTTCAGGAAGAATTTATTCCATATTTTCATAACTTTGCGCGCAGGTTTGGTGTTGTATCCCTTCAAGCCATACCAAGATTCTTTCAGATCAGCAAAGATTCCATGGGCGGCATTATATACACCTTTAACATGAACCCCTTTAATAATTTCTTTATCCTGTGGTTTGTAGATAAATGTTGGGATTAACCATAAGATTTTCGACGCTATACTTTCGTTAGGATGCAAAGTCTTAGAGTCGACTTCCATTTCTTCGCCGGTTAAGCTAGCCAGATATTGGGCATTCTCTTTGGCATAGCTAAATGGGTTTTGAATTCCATTAATGAAGCCTATTCCTTTTTGAACAGAAGATAAATCGACATGATCTTCTTTTTTAATCGAATATGTACGTGAGGGGCCATTACTTCCGGTATTTATGTATTCAAAGTCAGGAACATAGTTGACTAATGGTATTTTGTTCTTCTTTCTGCATAAGATATCATCTATACGCGTTAAAATATCGGAGGCTTTACCGGAAGAACTAATCACACTGCCGTCTTGAAAAAAATGTTTCAGGTATGTCAAAAGTCCACCCTCATTTTTCATGACTGTAATACAATAATTTTTAAGATACTTGAATTGTACGACGTTTACTTCTTTTGATAGTTCATCCTCCAACATAAGAGTCTCTATTTTACACAACGTTTCCCATGTCGTCAGTTCTTTCCAGCTTAGTTTCTCTGTTTGAGAAGATGAAAAAAGTTTAGGATCACCCCTCTTTTCAAGCACCTTCGGAGTTTCATTATTTGGTTGTATTATGGAAACGGCTTGAGCAATATTACATAGAGGATTAATAGTCATTGGGTACTCTTGTTTTATATTATTTAAAAATATTTAATATGTATAATATATAATATAATACTACAATACATATTAATAATCAATATTTTTGTTACATAGTAAGCACAACGTGAAAATGATCCCTATGCCCAAAATAGAAATGATCCTTTAAGGATCATTTCTAAATTGTGCTAACATATTTTTGTTATGTATTAAGGGTGGGGAGTACAAGTATGGCTACATGAGGCTGCCCACTTAGGGTTGCCCACGCGGAATTGAAGAACATGGCGGTACCCGTCAAAGTGGATAGAGGACCAGGCGATTGGAGCGTTGGGTCCAATATGCTAATAATCCCAGCTTACGGTAGAAGCGAAAGAACTTGTAATGTCCAGAAAAGATGTGGGTACAAGTTATGTTGTTGTTTTTGTAGCTTTTTTTAGAATTGAATTCACATGAATCTAAGCTTTTTTAAATTTTCAAGTCATATGATAGTATACGGTTTTTAAGAATTGAGTTACGAGCAACAAACACCCCCGGATGGGGTTGTGGGCTAGTAGCCCAGGGGAAGCGAAGCGCAGCCCTGGGTAAATAAAATTCAAGATTGCACCCCTGAAGGGGGTGCGGGAGGGCTGTCGGATTTTTTACTAGTGACACGTTATTGCCCACACCCCTTTCAGGGGTGTAATCCTTTCATTAAGGACCCAGGGCCGCGCTTCGCTTGCCCTGGGCTACAGGCCCAATGTCATTAAGTTAAGAGATAAATATTTGTGATTTAAGAGTTTAGATTTGAAAATAAGCGTGTTCTAGCAGTGAATGCGGCGATTTACATGTGGCCTGCTGCGTCTCGCAACAGATGTAACA
>JACCVN010000227.1 GCA_013698165.1 Parachlamydiaceae bacterium
GGCACTATCTGAAAAAATGAGCTCTACACGATATTTAAAATGGTATAAAAAAATATGATAAAATAATGGTGCTCTTCTATAAAGTGTTGTTTTTACCAAAAAATAACACAAGAAAAACACCATTATGTCTAAAAGCTTAACTACAAATCGAAAAATACGCAAGTCTATCAAAGAAGCTCGTAAAATTTCTCGTTCAAAAAAGAAAAAAGCTTACTGTTCTAACCCTTTCGGGTCCGCACAAGCCCGCGAAGTTGCAAGAATTAAAAAAAGTGCTTCAAATAAGAAAAAAAATGAAGAAAATGAAATCAAAAAGGCCAAACAGTACGCAAATAAAATTTTAGCCCCTTTTGATGAAGCTACCCTAAATATAATGGCAAATGCATCCAGGTTCTTAAAAAGAAAGTCAAAATTACTTCCGGTTTATTTTATTGCCGCTATTGTTTTTACGTATTTATCCAATGGTGAGAACTCGATGTTATTAATCACTTCAAATTTAGAGGGATGGTTTTCTATTTCAATATCAACTCAGGCAATTTCTCAGCGTATGAGAAATAAAAGTACCGCCAAATTTTTAAAAGATCTTTTCATTTTCCAACTAAATCAAAAACTCCAGCCTTGTGTCGCTACAGGATATTCAAAATATCTTACTGCATTTAAAAGTATAAAAATAGCTGATAGCACACATATAGAATTATCTAAGCATACCGCAAAGGGCTTTAAAGGCTGTCACGGTAATGCAAGCAAATCTTCTTTAAAATTGAATTTTTTGATAGATATTTTCAATTTAAAAACTACTAGTTTAGATCTTAAATCCGGTAATTGTTCAGACAAAACTTTTTCAAAAAACATTAATCGTTGGCTTAAATTTGGTGAATTGTTGATTAGAGACTTAGGTTATTTTTCACTTGATGCCTTCAAATCAATAGAAGCTTTAGGTGCATTTTACTTGTCAAGACTTCAAAAAGGAGTGAATATTTATATAAATAAACAAGATGAAGCACCAATCGATATTGAAAGTTTTTTTAAAAAGGAAATTCGGAAAAGCCACAATAAAATCGTAGATTTCACTGTATACTTAGGTACTCAAAAACTTGCTTCGAGACTAATTGTGTTTAAAACACCAAAATGGGTTATAAAGCAACGGTTGAAAAAGTATAAAATTTCTCACAAAAAGATCCCCGGTGAGGATTATGTAATTTGGTCGGGTTATTCATTTTTTGTGACCAATATTGAAAAAACGATGTGTACTTCAGAGGCAATATTTGAGCTTTATACAATAAGGTGGCAAATAGAATTAATCTTCAAAAGTTACAAATCGACGTTTAAACTCGATGTCATTCGAGGAACAAATAAGAGCTGCGTGGAGTGTATCCTTTACGCCAAACTGATTGGCATTTTGATTTCTGAAAGATTGGCTTCTTTTGCTGCAGTAGAGTGTGAAGCTATTGGCAGAGAGTTAAGTTTTGATAAAACAATGAAATGGCTAAAAAACGAGAATAAAATCATTGTAGCCATTCTTGGTGGGGAATTAGCCGAACTTATTTTAGACCTGGCAAAGAAGCTAAAATACTTATGGAAAGATAAAAGAAAAAAAGAACCTAGCACATGCAAAAAGGTTTTAAAAGTACTCCAAGACCCTAATGAGAGTTCATATTATAAGCCTGTAAAAAGAAAAGTAGCATAATTTTTATACAGCTGTAGGCACTCCTATGAGTCCAAAAAAATTATCTGAGCAGTTTAAGGTGATATATGGATATGTTTTTTTAGCTTGAAGCATATGCCTGGGAAGGGTTCTTCTCTTTATCAATTTTCAGGTTTGAAAAATGTGGGTAATGATCGGGCTTACGCCTGCCGCCGCATTCGCGGCTTATGCTCCTAGTAAGCTGTCAAGGTAGTATTTTCGACTATTTTCTGCGTCAAACCCCCGTGATTTTGCCGATCGTAAAAGGGGCTGTATTGACTAATACAACCCCTTTTACCATCGAGAAATTACGGGAGCTTTCATGCTAGAAATAGTCGGACATACTACCTTGACAGTGGACTAAATCCAGGCTTCATCCTTCAGACTGGATCTCATCTTTGCTTTATCGTCATTTATGTTGTAAAGAGTGTGGTCATGGCTATCATTTCTTCAGGCTTGACAGCGATAGGTTGACCTGTTTTATCATCATAGTCGATAAAGCGGTCAGGAAGGAAGTTGAGGAATTCCTTGCTCACAAGCAAATCTTTAATGTCTTTGCTTTCAATAGCCTTTTGCTTTGAAACTTCTTTAAGCAGCGGCCTTGTAAATGTTTGAAGGTTTTTATACACATATAGGCGTATTTTTGTTGTGAGCCGTGCAAGTTGGTAGATGTTATCGCTTTCTTCCGCTGGATTTCTAAGCCAATCTAGAAAAGCTTCATGCCCTTTTTCTACAATCTTTAAATTTACTGCCAAGACGCTTGTATCCCATTCAAGTACCGTCCTTAAGATATCAGCAAGCGATTCTGTTTTAAGTAACTGGGCTATCGCCAATGAAATTGAAAAAGAGAGACTCGTACGTTCTATACCAGTATTACAAGTCGTCACTGCTGTGACCCGGAGTAATGTGTTTAGTAGAGTTGTAAGCATGAATTGTTTGCCAAAGCTGCATTTTGGTGATCCTGAGAGGTCATTTTGAACATCCAGTAACTCTTTAAATATCCGTAAAATAGCTTGAAGAGGCTGAAATTCAGGTTGAAGCGAGTGCATTTCGTTGATGATTTTCCCGATATTTTCCAGGAGATTATTTTGAGTTTGCAGATAGCTTTGTAATTCGATGCGTAGATCTAAAGTCTGAGTTTCGTTGTCATTCAATCGTTTACTTGACTTCATCACGTCATCGCCATTCGCAAATTCAATGATGCCTTGTTTTAATGTTAAAGCTTCAAGTTGTTCCCAGATGACGTTAAGCAATGAAGATTCTATCTCATGCGAAAAATCACTCAATGCCCCTTCAAGGGTATATTTTGCAGTATCTGTCAGTGCAATTGATTCCATGAATGAAGTGAATTCCTCAAGGATCCAACGGCTATAAGTGAGCCAGGCCTCAATATTGTGCAAACGCGATATTCTATTTGATCTTACGGAAAAAGCAACAGGCAATGGTCTATTCTTTTTTAAATAAAAAAATAGATCTAATGGAAAAGTAATGTGAGGAATTAACCACTTTGTTTCATAAGGGAATTTGGATAATAAGAAACGTTGCACCTTTATTGCCCCTAACTCACTGTCTGGTAAGACAAATTGAAGAATGGCAAATCTAGGGGACAATTTTTCTGAAGACGGTTTATTCAGATCGATTTGAGCACAATAATGAAATAATGCATTTAATTCCTGCATACGTAATTCAGAATCTATCGGTCCACAACGCAAAATCTGGCTTCCATTTATTCTGACTGTTGCAGCTAAACAGAGGTTGGGATCATCTTCAGGGTGAACTTGGTCAGGTAATATCTGCGGAGGAGGGGCAAGCTCTCCAAAACCAAATGTTTGAAATTCTGCGTTTGTATGGTAAATCGTCCCGTGGATCGGAAGAAATTGCTTCAACATAATTCTGATCGCCCTAATTTAGAAGATGAAGGCAGCAAAAGCAAAGGATGAAGGCGAAGGATGAAAAATAGTTGTAAAGCTAGTAATCCTATAGATCTCATCTCATCCTTCAGATTTCATTCTTGCTTCTGTAGACTTTGATTAGGTGCTGGTAGACCGTTTCAGGTGAGGACTCTCCATCAATTGTAACCAGAACACCTTTATCAGTATAATGACTTATCAATGGCTTAGTTTGAGCGTTGTAGACGCGCAATCTTTCTTGGACCACAGCTGCAGAGTCGTCTGGGCG
>JACCVN010000247.1 GCA_013698165.1 Parachlamydiaceae bacterium
CCATTGAGTATTGCGGCACCCACCCCCATTATCATGAACTTAAAGAACAAGCTATAGTGGCCTTAAGCCTAATCGACACCGATATCCCTTCAGATTTTGACAGCGAAGACGAATAAGCATTAATAGCGGCGTCTTGGGTAAGAAACGCAAAGAGCTACAAGCAATAAAGAACAAAGAGGCTGAGTTTTATTTGGGTATAGAGTGCCCCCAACGAGCGCCAATTGTGCAATCAAAAAGTTGCGTCTTCTATTGCCTTGCCCTTAGCCGCGAATGCGTCGACAGCAAACGTTGGCTGTCGACGACATCCTTGCCTTAGCTTTGCTCTTTGAGGTGCTTTTGGATGAGTTCGTTAACAACAGCCGGAGAGGCTTTACCGCTAGTCAGTTTCATCACCTGTCCGATTAGAAAGGACAAGGCCTTCTCCCTGCCGGCGCGATAATCGGTTATTGACTGAGGGTTCTTTTCTAACACCTGAATCACAAAAGGTTCTATCTCACTGTGATCATGTACCGGCATGTAATTTGGATTTGAAGCAATAATTTCCGCAGGATGCCGCCCAGGGGTTGCCACCATTTCATCAGCAATATCCTTTGCGATTCTTCCGGTAATCGTGCCATCTTCTACTTTGTTGATCAGATCAGCGACATGGCTGGGGGGAATGCCGCAATTGATAATGTTTTTACCCGAATCTTTTAATCTTGCGGAAAATTCCACAATTAACCAGTTGCCAAGGTTTTTACCATTCGTGCAATCTTTTAAAGCTTCTTCATAGTAATCAGCGAGAGACTTGTCACTTGTGAGTACAAAAGCATTATGTTCAGACATCCCTAGCTGTTGAACGTAGCGCCTTTCGCGTTGGAGGGGCAGTTCTGGGAGGGAATTTCTTATCTCCTCGATAAAACTGTCTGTAAGCACAATCGGCAAAAGGTCGGGCTCTGGAAAATAGAGATAATCCACTGCGGACTCTTTACGACGCATTATCGTCGTTTCCATTTTTTCAGGGTCCCAACGATAGGTCGCTTGCAGAATGACTTCTCCGTGCGGCTTATCAGGATTGCGCGTATATTCCATAATTTGACGCTTGACCTCAGCTTCAATCGCCAATTTCATAGCGCTGAAGGAGTTCATGTTTTTAATTTCAATTTTGTTGCGCAGAATAGTTTCGCCTTTTTTTCTTACTGAAATGTTTGCGTCGACCCGCAAAGAGCCCTCTTCCATATTACAGTCTGATGCGTCAATGTACTGAAGGATCGCTTTTACAGCGGTACAATAGGCAACAGCTTCTTCAGCACTATGAATGCAAGGATTGGAAACAATTTCGATCAAAGGTACACCCGCACGATTGTAGTCTGCTCCGGCAAAAGTGGAAAAATGCTTAAGCATTCCCGCATCATCTTCTAGATGAACTTGAGTCAACCCAAAAGTCATCTCATGGCCATTAACTTCCGCGACAACTTCTCCTCCAACAACAATCGGCTGATCGAACTGTGTGATCTGAAAATTTCTGGGACTATCAGGATAAAAATAGGATTTTCGGTCAAATTTACTAAACTTGGCGACATTGCCATTAATGGCGCAGCCAAACTGTACAGCCTTGCGAACAGCTTCTCGGTTCAACACCGGAAGAGCTCCTGGCTGGCCTGTGCACACTTCATTAATGTTCGTGTTAGGTTCATCGCCAAAACGGTTTGGAGCAGTGCTAAAAAGCTTTGACTTAGTATTGAGCTCCACATGGATCTCTAAGCCGATCACTGTCTCCCAAGATGACTTTTCGTTCATTTTGCATTCTCCCCATTGAATAAGTTCGGAATCGGCGTATGATAATTAGTCGCTCTTTCGTAGGCATTTGCTGTATGAAAAACATGTTGTTCAGATCCTTGTGGACCGGTAAGCTGAAGTCCGAATGGCATCCCTGAAGATGTGAATCCACATGGAATGCTGATGGCGGGCATCCCGACGAGATTGGCGCCGATGGAGTATATATCAGCTAGATACATCTGCAAAGGATCCTTGATTTCACCAACCTTAAAGGCTACTGACGGAGTTGTTGGCATAGCAATGATGCTGCAGCTTGTCAAGGCATCTTTATGCTTTTGGAGCATAAGTCCGCGCATTTTTTGTGCTTTTTTGTAGTAAGCATCCTTATGCCCTGCAGAAAGAACAAATGTCCCTAGCATGATACGTCTTTTTACTTCCGGGCCGAATCCATTCTCCCTTGAGAGTTCATAGACTTGATCAAGTGTAGCAGTCTCCGGTGCTCTTACACCATAACGAACGCCATCAAAACGGGCCAAATTCGTTGCCGCTTCTGCCGTAGCCAATATGTAATAAACAGCGATAGAATACTTGAGTATACTTAGATCGACATCAACAATTTCGGCGCCTAGTTTTTTAAAGTCTTCGATCGCTTTTTCGAATAGGGCGCGAGGCTCATCTTTTAAACCTTCAAGGAACTGCCAAGGCACCCCAATTTTTACACCTTTGATATCGCCATTTAGCCCACTGATAAGATCTTCCGCGGGCCTGCGAATACTTGTTGAATCTCGGTTGCAGCTTTGCCCCATCACTTCCATCAAAAGGGCTGCATCGGCGGTATTCGTTGCAAAAGGTCCAATCTGGTCCAACGAAGATCCAAATGCCACCAGCCCAAAGCGTGAAACGCGGCCATATGTCGGCTTAAAACCTGTGATCCCGCAGAAAGCTGCCGGCTGCCGAATCGATCCGCCAGTGTCGCTTCCCAAAGCCAAAGGCACTAAGCGCGCGGCCACGGCGGCTGCAGAGCCTCCAGAGGAGCCTCCGGGAGTGCACAGAAGATTCCAGGGATTTCTAGTATTTGAATTAAGGGCTGAATTTTCTGTCGAAGATCCCATCGCGAACTCATCCATGTTTGTCTTACCGATGATAATGGCATCTTCAGACTCTAACAGACGGGTAACCGTTGCTTCAAAAGGAGCTTTATAGTTAGTAAGAAATTTGGAGGCGCAAGTTGTCAGCTCGTCTTTAACATGAATGTTGTCTTTAATTGCAATTGGCACTCCAGCAAGTTTGCCCAGCTTTTCACCGGCAGCTCTTTTTTTATCCAATGCTGTTGCACGGGTCATGGCCCTTTCACCTAAAACAGTAAGAAAGGCGCCGACTTGACTGTCGAAGCGTTCGATGCGGTCAAGGAAATGCTTTGTCACCGCGACGGCAGTAACTTCGCCGCGCATAAATTTATCTCTAATTTGGATTGCTGTTTGTGTATGCATCTGATGCCGCCGTTTCCGTTTGTTAGTTTGACTTTAGCACTCTAGGCACACGCACCATCCCACCAATAACTTCTGGTGCATTTGATAGAAAGGCGTCGCGCGACATAACGTTTTCCGGAATATCATCACGCATGAATGCAGTGAGATCTTCAAGCACATGGCTGCAAGGAGCTACTTGCGAAGTGTCTACTTCTTGAAGAAGATTGGCATACTCCAAGATTTTCCGGAGGTCAGCTAAAAGGCTTACCTGCTCTTCTTCTGTACACTGTATACGACAGAGCATCATAAGATGTTTGATTGTATTATCGTCTAATTCGCCCATTGATAAATCCCCAAAGATAGCTGTTTATGCCAAAAGCATAAGTAAAATTTGTAGCGAAGCGCAAAATCGGCACTAAAATGGACTAGGCAATTTTTTGTGGAAATACTTGTTTACCGGTATACTGCTCGTCGAGTCTGAAATCGGCACACTGTTTCGCGGCGGCTGTTTCATATGGCCTTGACAAATCCTACAACCTTTACTGAAATACTTCAAGAAGTTTGGAGTCAAAGGCTCGCTCGATTATGGACGTATATGGTTGACTATGGAAGAACATGGACACACATGGACGAACATGGGAGGTTGTGAGGGCCAGTCAAAAATAGGATCTGTGTAGGAAAGATTTCAAATGTGTCCATCGTCCTTATTAGTCCATGTGTCCATATTAGCCCGTCTCCATATCTGCACCACCTAAAATCCTAATGATGGGCCTATGTAAATTTTTCTAACATATTTTTTTCATTTTGCCTTTATTCCATCTTCATCTTTAAAGTTTATTTAAAATATTTGTTATTATGCCTTATCGAATTATAAGGATGTTAACTTAAGCGTAATTATATTTATATAATCTTAACAAAGGAAAATGATTACTTTACTGTAGACTTAAAAGTCTCTCTTCGTTAAAATGTAAGCGTACCAACGTTTATCAGATGATGAATTAGGATACTTTTATAAATAATGCTCTCAAATGGA
>JACCVN010000254.1 GCA_013698165.1 Parachlamydiaceae bacterium
CTACGACACTCTTGATGCTTACCGTCTTCTCTAGAAACAGAATTGATCGCCTTTTTCACTAAGTTCTAAATAAATAGCTTAGACTTACAAAACGTAACTTTTTCACGTTGAACATGATGATGCTATGGTTGCACAAGTGTATAAAATCTCTCATGTAATTGAAAAATCACCCGTGCTACATTAGTTTGTGTGCTGCAATGCTTTATCCTAAAAACGGCTATTAAATTCCATTCATGATATAATGAACTTGTGAACCCCAAGCTATAGGGTTACAAGGAGGGCATTATGGAGAATAACCCCGGTCGAGAAATTCTTCACCCAGAAGGTGAACCAAATTCCCCCTCAAATTCATCAAAAAAAGAGACACTCCCGACCCAGTTAAATCGAACAGTTTGCGATACTTTCCAAGGAGTTGTTCATCTCGAGTGGGATCCCCAAGCACCCGTTACCCCTCTTGGACAACTACCCTTTTTTATAGATTTCCTAAAAACTTCTTGTCTATACGATCAATGGGTGCGCGATTGCCCTCTTCCACTAAAATTAAAAGGACCTCATTCATCGGGGGTAGACAATATTTTAGGGACCCTTTTCCTCTCTAGTCTATCTGGGCAAAGACGTTATGCTCACATAACTGCAATTCGTAATGACGAGGTCAATCCCCCGTTACTGGGAATGACAAAAATCGTAAGTGAGGATACTGCTAGAAGAGCTTTTCAGTTTATCGACGAGGAAAACCTTCCGGAAAGCGATTTATTTAAGCAGAATTATGAACGATGGCAAAATCTTTGTGAAGAATGGCAACAAAAAAATCTTAATAATTGTTATGGCGCACTCCTATGTGAGCCTTGGATTCTCGATATGGATACGACAGTAAAACCACTTTATGGACACCAGGAAGGTGCTGAAGTGGGTTACAATCCTCAAAAACCGGGAAGGCCTGCGCATATCATCCACACTTATATGATGGCCGGAACAAGGCTTATATTAGATTCAGAAGTATTCCCTGGAAAGCAGATGGCGGCCTCATACACTTTGCCGAGATTATTAAGTCTGATAGATGATTTACCTGAGAAAAACAGGCCTACGCTAGTGCTAGGTGATTGTGCTTTTGGCACCGAACGCGTTTTGCATGATTTGGAATCCAGGAAGATTAATTACCTATTTAAAATAAAAAAGACCCAAGGGGTCAAAGCTTTGATAGATCTTGTATCGTACAAGGCCCCGGAAGAGTGGATTGATGTAGGTCAAGGATGGTCTGGTATCGGAGGAAAGCTTAAGCTCTATGGATGGACAAAAGAGCGCCAAGTATTAATCCAAAGACGACCCTTACGAAAAAGAAAGCCTGGACGTCCAAAAAAAGAAGAACAATTGCTATTGCCATTTACAGGTTTATTTAAAGCTGATTTAAAATACGAATATTCAGTTCTGGTGACAAATTTACAGTTGTCAGCTCCAACAATAGTTCAGTTGTATCGAGATCGTGCTGACTCTGAAAATGTTTTTGATGAACTTAAAAACCAATGGGGGTGGGGAGGATTTGTAACTCAAGATCTTTTGCGAAGTCAAATAATGGCAAGGATTGTAGCTCAGGTATATAATTGGTGGTCATTATTTACGCGACTAGCCGATCCAACTAAGCGTAGGGAGGCGATAACGAGTCGCCCTCTTTTACTTTATGGCGTAGGGCGTCGAACAATGCACGCCGGGCAAACAAAAATAACAATAACGCCGACCCATGCTAAATTTGCTTTAGCGCAAGAGATGATGACCAGGGTAAAAGGTGTTTTGAATTGGTTTAAGTCAGTTGCGGAGCAATTCACAACATCACAAAGATGGATTATGATGCTAAGCCTTATATTTAAGCATTTTCTAAAAGGAAACCTGTTGGGATCAACAGCAAAAATGCCGCCAGGCTTTGAAGAGTTTGAATTTGGCTAATTTGGTTGATATTTTGACTGAAAAATTCCAAAAGACAGAGAGAAAAACCTGCAGATTTTGCGGCTAATCGCCGTTTTTAGGTTCAAGACAGCCCCGGAGGGCCGGCACGTTATGAAATTCCTCTGGAGATAAATCTAGCATCAAACAAAACTCTATGCCAGATTAACCCTTTTAACAATATGAACTCGTTACGTGTCGGCCCTCCGGGGCTGTCTTGAAGGGATATAGCTTACCCAGGCTTCGCTAAGCCCTCCGGGACCTGCTTCAGCCTGGGCTGTAACATGTCAGCCCTCCGGGACTTAAGAC
>JACCVN010000265.1 GCA_013698165.1 Parachlamydiaceae bacterium
TAGGTTTTATAGAGAATTTGGTTTCAATTTTTTTGCATAGTAGGCCATTGTTGCTATGGAAATGGCTGCAAAAGCTACCAGGATAATTTTTGAGGAAAATAGTCATAGCGCTCCACCCAACAAACAACTTATGGGCGCCAAGGACCCGGAGAGACATCTGAACGCCCATCATCTCCCCTGCACCTTATGTGAAACGGAAACGGAAATTTTAACTGTATGGATAAAACAATGCCTAGCTGATATCATATACTCGACATTGCTGAATCTGAGAAATTTCGCCTGCGCCAAAATTTCTCAGATTCAGCTATGTCGAGTATATTAAATCCATTTCCCCAATTTACATGAAAGACTATAGTAGATTTGATAATGCTAAAAAAAATGCCCTTTTGAGGAGAATAGAGCTATGTGGATCGAACAGAATTTCTTTAAATACATCATTGGCGTAATCCTGGTGCTCATTAGCACCCTGCTTTTCTACCATAATTTACCCGTTTTTTATGAGCTGATTACATATATTGCCGCAATTTGTCTGCCTCTACTTATTTCTACGATATTTTATTACGTTTTACGTCCGATTATTCGACTCTTGGAAAATTGGATCCCCCGCTATCTAGCAATTTTATTAGTATATCTTGTGATTGGAATCGCGGTATATGTATTGGTCGTGTATTTCCTTTTGGAAATCGTTGATCTAAACAGCTACTTTTCCGTTGAACGTACAGAACTTTTGAAAGAAAAAATCTCTCAATACCTAACCGGTATCGAGAATTATTTCCATTTTTCAAAAATGCCACTTTTTGAGAATTTAATTTCTAAATCACTCCCTGTTGCCAGTAATTTTGCTTACAATTTCTTTTTAGGCTTTATGACCATAGTTGCAGATGCTGCCATTGCCATAGCATTGACACCTTTTGTGCTCTATTATTTCTTGCGTGATGACAAACTATTTGCCAGATTTATATTGCGCTTTGTGCCTTTAGAACATCAAGAGCAAGTACAAAAAATCTTAACCGACATCGACACAACTTTAGGTGGGTTCATTTTCACACAAGCGACCACCTCAATGATTCTTGGAACTTCTCTATTCTTTGGCTATCTCTTCTTAGGACTCCCCTACCCATTTCTACTGGCGATATTTGCTACGATTTTCTATATTATTCCTTTTCTGGGAACTTTCATTGCCATCATTCCCGCTCTCTTAGTTGCCATGACGATAGACGGGTACATGATTTTAAATGTGATTGGATTAATGGCAATAGCTCATTTTGTTGAAAGCTATGTTATAGCCCCCAAATTGATGTCGAATAACCTGAAAATTCATCCGCTGACCGTCATTTTTCTACTGCTGATTGCGAGCTATTTGTTTAAAGTTCTAGGGTTGATATTGGTGATTCCTGCGTATGCTATTATCAAAGTGATTGTCTGGAATATTTATAAGATTCTTAGACTCAAATACAAAATGGCGCAGCTAAACGAGCTCTTAGAAGCAGCCAATTCTGAAGCTGAACAAGAAAGGTTTTCAAGCTAATGCCAACGACTATTTCGATTAAAAAAAAACTCAAAAAAATGTGGCAGGTCATCTACTCGTCCATACTTGGATTTTGGAATGATGATTGCTATACAAAGGCATCCACACTAACATTTTATACCCTTCAATCGATTATCCCTTTTTTGGCAGCTATCTTGGCTATTGCCAAAGTTTTCGGCTTCGATGAATATTTGGAAGCATTGCTTACAAAAACATTTTACGAACAAAAAGAGATTTTTACTTATGCCATTCAATTTGCCCTTTCAACACTAGAAATAATCTCCAGCGGTGCAATTGTAGGCCTAGGCGTTTTACTTCTGTTATGGACAAACATTAACTTAGTGGGCTACATCGAGCTTACTCTCAATGAAATATGGAAAGTCAAAATCTCTCGCACACTATTTCAAAAAATTAAGGACTTTTCCTTTGCCTTAATTGTTTTCCCTGTAATTTTTGTCGCGTCAGGAAGTGCCACCATCTATATTGAATCGCAAATTCACAATATTTCCTATTTTGCAGATTTCAGTGAAGTTGTCATCAGCGACATAAAGTTTTTACTTCCCTGGTTTTTAAGCTGTATATTGTTTGGAATGCTATACTTTCTGATTCCAAATGCGCGGTTACAAATTTTTCCAAGATTAATTGCCAGTATCCTTGCCGGTACAGCCTTTCAAATCTGGCAATCTGTTTTCATTAGCCTTCAAGTGCATATCTTTAGCTACAATATTGTCTATGGTGCTTTTGCCTTACTTCCCCTATTCCTCATTTGGCTGCAATTTAGTTGGATAATCGCTCTGGCAGGAGCAGAAATCGCTGCACATCTAGAAAATGATAACTTGAATATTCAAGATAACGATAGTGGATTTACGAAAATCAAACGCAATGAACTTGCTCTTTTGGTTTTAAATGATTGCGTGGCCTCCTTTTACGAAGAAAAAGGGCCTTTTACCCTTTTATCTTTTTCAGACCGATTAAACATTTCACAGGAGGCAGTCACAGATGTTTTATCCACTTTAGAAAGAAATGAAATCATCATTGCTTTCACAAATAAAGATGGTGAAACTAGCTATCACCCACATTACGACCCTCGCAACATTAAAATCCAAGAGGTTTGTGATGCCATTGACAACGATTTGGATAGAGATGTTTTCATTGAAGAGTCAAATACTCTTCCAAAGATCCGGGAAGCTTTGAAAGCTCTCCACAATAGTATCAAAGATTCAAAATCAAATGTATCTCTATTCGAACTATTTCCTTCGTCTTCTAAAGAAGTCCTACTCCCAAAAGACGACAACTTTAATTCAAAAAATTAAACTTGTTAACATCCTCTCTGTTTAAAAGGAAAAATTATGCAAATTTCCAAAGTATCAAACATTTCTATAAATTCGTTTGTTGTAGAGCTTGAAAAAGAAAATCCTGATGTCGAACTTATAGACAAAATAAGCTCTATTCAGCAACATGCCCTTAGGCTTATTTTTTGTGAAATTAAAAGCAAAATAAAAGTTTTGGCAATTCGAGTCACCGACATTAATTCAAATCAAGAAATTGCTCATCTTTATGCTACAGGCATCGACGGGATTTTTTCATTAGAATTTCTTTGCGTAAAAAAGAATCTGAGAAACACTGGCATCGGATCTGCAGTATATACTTTAGCCGTGCAGCAAGCACTCAACTGGAATATGCAGGAAATAAAAGTTTGTACTTATAAATTTCAAGCCCCGGAATTTTATTCTAAACGTGGCTTTATAGAAAAAAGCAACATACCGAACGCGTTAGAGGGTTTTAGCCTGGATTTTTTTGAGAAAAAAATAAGCGAAGAAGATCGAAAAGTTTCACCTTCTAATTCCGAGCAATTAAGATTTGAAGTGTACACCGAAGACAATTTCAATCTCTCAGACTTGTACAAGGAGCCTAAGAATGAAATTAGAAAAATTTATGAAAGTTCTATTTCCGGACTAGTAGATTACAATCTTAAGTTTCTAACAAATCATGATCAGATACAAAGAATTTATCGGCAATTTGCAATTTCTTCTACAGACAAAAAAACTGGCGAAATTGTATTCATCTTGGCAGGACATATCCTTACAGGGAATCCTAAAGGCTCTACCATGATTCCTGATACAATTGGGAAAGTACCAGAATTTGTCATTAATCAAAATGGTCTAGATGAGATACGGAATACTATTTTAGACACAGCAAAAAAAGAAGAATGTACTTCTATTGTCCCCTATGACTATAAAATCGAAATTGTACTGGAACAGTTGGGATTTTCTTCTGATGGCAAGCTTCCCTTAAGGAAAATGCAATTCAAAAAATAATAAAGGGGCTCAAGTCAATGAAGACCTAGCCCCTTTAAGAAAGGAGGTAACTAAGTCTTGCGACTCCCCTCCTTGCGGTTTGGCATTTTAGAGTATGCCTGAACGCGACAAATTTAGCCAACATAATATTGAGAAAAAATTAATCCCGACTTAACCGAAGCTTAATTTTTACTTATTCTGAAAAGTTGATAATCATCCTCTTGAAGCTAATCTAAACAACCATATACCAGGATCTAATTGCTTTTTAACCTTTGTGCTATGCGTAAGCTCCCACGGTTGGACGATCTGAAGTGACCAAATATTATAATATGGGCTCACTTTCGATCTTTCAGCCCCGTGCTTAGGTGCTGTCGAAATGTTGAAAAACAATAAGATTCCAGTATAACTCCGCACTTGCACTTGCAATA
>JACCVN010000290.1 GCA_013698165.1 Parachlamydiaceae bacterium
GCTTAAATAAATCGTTCCATAAATATACGGCCGAGGAAGATGCCGTTTTCTTTGACCCAGTGTGTTTGGCGGCCAAATTCTCTGAAGCCAAAGCGCTTATAAAGGCGGACGGCAGGATTTTCTGCATAGACTTGTAGATGCAGTAATTCGATGCGGAAGTTATCTTTAGCCAACTGCATCAAACTGTTCATCAGCTGACTGCCAATCCCTTTGCCGCGATGATCATCGCCTACAACTATTCCAAGTTCACACTGGTGCGCCAGATTGCGATAGGGCTGCAGGTAGAGCGTCGCCAGGCCAACTGGGGCTCCATCGATAGTGGCAGTAAGACTACATTTATAGCGGTAAAAGCTTATCCAACGATTGACAGCATCGTCGACTTCGACCTCATCACACATCGGAAAACCTGGAGAAACATCCGGTTGTAATAACCACTTTTTCAGATACTTTGCGTCACCGAGCTCAGTGTATCGAATTTCTATCGGTGTACTAGAAGATTGTTTTTGCTCATCCATTGATTTTACCCGAATTCCTTCAAATAGGCGTTAACAAAACGGTCAAGATCGCCATCCATTACTGAGGAGATGTCTCCAACCTCTAGTTTAGTGCGAGCGTCCTTAACAAGTGTGTAGGGCTGAAAGACGTAGTTGCGGATCTGACTCCCCCATGCGATTTCTCTTTTATCGGCACTTAACGCGTCAATACTTTTCTTTCTTTCCTCGACCTGCTTTTCATAAAGTTTCGACTTCAGCATTTTGTAGCAGTATTCTCTATTTTGAATCTGACTGCGCTGACTTTGTGACGAAACCACAATTCCAGTAGGCAAGTGGGTGATTCTTACTGCTGAGTCGGTTTTATTTACGTGCTGACCACCGGCCCCTGATGCGCGGTAGGTGTCGATACGCATCTCTTCCGGACGGACTTCAATGGTAATGTCGTCCGTTATTTCCGGGCTGACATCCACGGAGGCAAAGCTTGTATGCCTTTTAGCATTAGAATCAAAGGGAGAGATGCGAACAAGTCGATGCACGCCTTTTTCAGACTTAGCATAACCGTAGGCAAAATCGCCAGAGAATTTTAACATCATGCTTTTAATGCCTGCCACATCACCATCGACAGCATCGACGATCTCAACGGCCCAACCCTTTCGTGCTGCCCAGCGCTGATACATCCTTGAGAGCATTAGAGCCCAATCGCATGCTTCCGTGCCACCGGCACCCGCATTAATGTTGAGAAAACAATTTTTGTTGTCCATTTCGCCCGACAACATTCTGCGCACTTCTAGGTCAGCAATTCCCAGATCCACATCGTGCAATTCTTTTAGCAGCTCTTCAATTAGTGCTGCGTCATCGCATTCTATTGCATCCGGAAGTAGATCCTTAGCATCGCTAAAGCGCCTTTTCAATTCATTATAAGGCTTTAACCAAAACTTTTGCTGATTGACTTCGGCGATCACCTTTTGGGCGTGTTCATTATCATTCCAAAAGTCGGAGGCTTCCATCTGGGAGTTTAATTCTATTGTCCTGGCTTCTTTTGAAGCCAAGTCAAAGATACCTCCACATATGAAGGAGCCGATCTTCGATGCTTTTGATTTTTAGCTGTGTTTCTGGGTTCATTGGGGGTAGCCTTGGTTAGTTTGAAACCTTATAGTAAGGCTTTAAAGCAAAAAAGTCAAAAACGTAATACGAGCCACCACCAATTTTAACGCTGATGGGAACGGCTGGGGAGCCACCACCAGTTTTGACGTAAAGACGCAAAGGGCGCAAAGAGCAGCAAGGAACAAGGAGCAGCAAAGATTTATTTTTCATAAGCGATGTTTTTTATTGAATGAAATCGGGTATCCCCTTTATGATGATAGTTCGTTCTAACTTTGTCCGCCGATATGGGGTATTAGCTCAGTTGGTTAGAGCGCCACGTTGACATCGTGGAGGTCAGCTGTTCGAGTCAGCTATATCCCATAATTTTCTTCAAGATTCTAGTAAAATATGAATTATCCATTGCAAAGCATGCGTCATACAGCTGCAGGTATTCTTGCGGCAGCTGTTTGCGATTTATTCCCAACAGCCCAGCTGATTGGCGGCGAGTCTCACGAATGGGGTTTTTATTATGATTTCCTTATTGAGCAACCCATCGACAGCCACTTTATATCACCTCTTGAAGAAAGGATGCGCGGAATAATCAAGGAAGGGATACCCGTCACAATTTTAGATATGATGCGCGAAAATGCCGCGCAGCTTTTTACTCATCGCCGCCAGCACACCAAAGCAGAAATTGTTGCGGCGTGCGCTAACAATATTGTTCAAGTTTTTCGATTTAAAGATTTTTACGATTATATTCCTGGCGATTGCGTTCCTTCAACAAGCGACGTCGGGGCAATAAAGATCTGTGAGATAGCGCCTGTCATCTGCTACATAACAGCTTTAGAAGAAGAAGTACAGGCAGTTCGCATTCAGGGCACAGCACAGGAAAATCCGCAAATCTTAAAAAAATTCCTGAAAAGGCGTGAGGCAGCCAAAAAGCGCGATCATAAACTGGTGGGTCCAGAGTGCGCTCTTTATAGCTACCAAGCCGACATGGGTCTCACTGACTGGATATGGCATCCCAAGGGAGAGCTTGTCAAAAAAATGCTTAAAGATTTATGGAAGCAAGAACATCTCAAAGAGCATACTTATTTTCTTGAAACCCCAAAAGTTTCCCAACCGGCATTTTTAAAAAAATGCGGGTATTACTCCTTCCCCGATCAAGACCAAAAATTATTTTCAGAATTCGTTCATGAGGGAAAGGATTATTTACTCTCCCCTCCTGAAGCCCGCGGATATTTTCATGCTTTTTCATTTCAGCAACAGCGCGCATCTTATCGGGACCTTCCTTTGCGCTTTGCGGAATGCTCCGAAGTGTTTACGAATACAGCGACCCCTCGGTTAGAAGGCTTATTTCGCAAGAACAGCAACACCGCAGATATTGCGCATCTCTTCTGCCAACCGGAGCAACTTAAAGATCAGCTCATTTCTTCCTTGCATTCCATTCATAAAATCATTAACATGGTGCCATTTGAGTGGCAATGTTACCTGGTGTCTTCCGAGCAAAAGCGCAATTCGCGACTTGGAAGTTTGGCACAAGTGATGAATAGCATGAATGAAGCGTTGGAAAATGTTAATATTCCGGTAACGGTTGAAACATCTCCGACACATTTAGCTGGCCCCCGAATAGAGTTCCGTATTTGCGATGCAATGGGGCGTGAGTGGAGAGGACCTTTTTTAGAGGTCAACCTTGATCTCCCCCAGCGAATGCAATTAGGATATGTTAATGCCGATGGAATTAGCGAGCAACCGATAATGATTGCCTACTCGCTATTTGGTTCTTTAGATGCCTTCATCGGCTTACTTGTGGAGCAGTGCGATGGACTGTTCCCCTTATGGTTAGCGCCAGAACAAGTTCGCATTTTACCGTTAGGCGGGAAACGAACAAAATACATCGACGACATTGCGGAAAAGATGCAAGATGCAGGCATCAGAGCAAATGTTTGTGAAGGGAAAAAGCCTTTAGGGAATGAAATCCACTTAGCCGAAAGGCAAAGAATTCCTTATATGGCCATAATTGGATGCCAGGAAGAAAAAAATCACCTCATTTCCGTTCGTGCCTGCGGAAGAGAGCATAAAGATACTCAGATGTCCTTAGAAGCCTTCTTAATGTTAATTCAGGAAGGCAGACCTGGCCAAACTATAAACAAGAGTGAGTTGTTGGGTTGAAAGTCAACAGAGAAATAAGATCGCCAAGAGTTCGCGTTATCAGCGAAACCGGTGAACAGATTGGGATTATCCCACTGTTCGAAGCATTAGCATTA
>JACCVN010000300.1 GCA_013698165.1 Parachlamydiaceae bacterium
ATTTCTGTGAATGCACATAGATAGTATTGTTTTCTACAAAAACGTCAAAATCCTGTCCCCAACCATCCTTAATCAAATCTTTAGGATTGGACACCAAAGGAGAATTCACAACGACATCTTGCCATTCGGTCGAAACATTATCCGCAAAACCTGGATCATCAGCAGCTTTCAAATTTAAAATTGTCGATAATCTTTCAATTGCAACTTTAGTTTTGAATGCGCGACTTTCATCCAAACTTCCTGTATAACGATAGGCTAACACACCTGTGATGAGGGCGATGATAAACATCACAATCATCATCTCAATAAGCGTAAGACAGCGTCTCTTTAGACTATGCATGCGTTTCGATAGATTATTCATCTGTTAATCACCCTCCTATTAACACAAGTTGACAATGAAATGTCAAAATTAATTCACATTTACCTTTAGAGGTAAAAACCATCAATTTCTTACTTATATTATACCGAGAAAATGGATTAATAGCAAAGTCTAACGACAAACAATGATAACATCCTTAATGTCGTTATCTCGTAGGTCTTTGATAGCGATTAATCAGCCAAAGTTGTTATGATATTTTCATCATTAACTAATAAAGTGTTCATCACCTAACAATATTTTGAGAACTTCTATGAATAAGTACTGCGAGTCGATATTCAAGACTGTCAGAAGAAAAACACGAGAAGTCATGGTCGGCAATGTGGGAGTTGGAGGGGATAATCCTATTCGCATCCAATCGATGACCACCTCAAACACTCGCGATGTGGAAGCAACCATTGATCAAATTATGCGACTAGCGGATGCAGGCTGTGAGATTGCACGCGTAACAGTTCAGGGTATGAAAGAAGCAGACGCTTGCGAAGGGATCAAAAACGGTCTATTACAGCGCGGCTATACGATTCCGGTTGTGGCGGATATTCATTTTTATCCCCCTGCAGCTACCCGAGTAGTCGATTTTGTCGATAAAGTTCGAGTGAATCCAGGCAACTTTGTCGACAAGCGCGCTTCCTTTAAAATGATCGATTATGATGACCTCTCCTATGCAAAAGAACTTGAAAAAATTGAAGAAAAGTTTTCACCTCTCGTTGAAAAATGCAAACGATTAAAACGCGCTATGCGTATTGGAACAAACCATGGATCCCTCTCAGATCGTATAATGAATAGATATGGGGATTCTCCAATCGGGATGGTGGAATCGGCTTTGGAATTTGCTAATGTTTGCCGTAAGTATGACTACCACGATTTCATTTTTTCGATGAAGTCATCAAACCCTCAAGTCATGATCCTTGCCTATCGCCTTTTGGTCGCTAAAATGATGGATTTGGGATGGGATTATCCCCTGCATTTAGGCGTTACAGAAGCCGGTGAAGGTGAAGATGGCAGAATTAAATCAGCGATGGGAATAGGCTCATTGCTTTTAGATGGTATCGGAAACACAATTCGCGTTTCACTGACTGAAGATCCCTGGAATGAAATTGATCCCTGTCAAAAATTAGCGGCCTTTGCAAAAGCATATGAAGGCACCGGAATTGCTTCCTTTGTAGAATCACATCGCCATTTTGAAGAAATTAAACCACGCTCTGTAATCTTACCAAAAAATATGGCTTTACACCGTGATGGCAGCGTGATCATTAAAGCCACACCTCAGGACCTGCATTCTTCCGACGTCTATAAAAAATTGGGTTGCGATGCACAACTTGGACGCCCTAAATTGCGTATCTCAAGCGCCGACTGCATTGTCATGAATGAAAATCCCCGCGACCAAAAATCAATTCATGTTTTAAATGAATTAAAAGAAATTGGCGTTGGTCTTTTCTTCGGGGATCAAAGTTCCGAAAATTACCACTTAATGACTCTGCAAGAATCCTTAAAGGCCCATAATAGCACTTCGCGCATGAAAAAATTCATGATCTCTACTGCGACGACAGCTCCTACAGCAGTGATCATCAAAAAGGAAACACCCGATCAATGGAGTGATTTAGAAAAAATCAAACCCTCAGTGATTTTCCTTTCTCCCCCAACAAATCGATTAC
>JACCVN010000308.1 GCA_013698165.1 Parachlamydiaceae bacterium
TTCATCATGATCCCCCATCAAAGGGTCAAGCTCGGCTGCGTTTGATCACTTCAAGCCTCTGAAAGAGTACTCCCGCTTCCTGGTTGAAATTCAAAATCCCAATGAAATGCCTATCCTTTATAAACTATTTTAAACAATTATAAACTATTTTAATTATTTTCTACATAAATACGCAGAAAAATATACGCATAAATATACGCTGAGTTTATGAACATAAAAATTCACGAAATGAACCGAAAGTTACTATTGGTCATGCCATAAAATAAATGATTATGAGATGAATTAAAATCAGGTTATGCTATATTGTCATTTAAATTACATCATGGATCTAAAAATGTTGCCAATAATAACAGTCGATAATAATTGCTACGATCCAATTCTGGGCTCAACGTACAAAGTTATTCAATCAACGCACACGCTTAAGAGAATTACCCAACTCAATGACTCCTTGGCAGGCTTAAAACTAATGCGTTCCAAAGCGATAAGCGCCCTACATATTCTTGGAACAATTGCAAAGAAGGAGCTGTCATTAGATCAAATCAGCTTTGATGAAGTAAAAATGAAGGTAAAAAAGGGTTTAAGCGAGATCAAAACTGGGGTAAAGATAAATAAAAGCCTCCTTGAGATATATGAAAAGGCAATCGATGCTTCCGAAAACCCTAAACAATTAGATAAATGCTTTAGCAAGCTTCTTAAGGATACTTCAAGCATCACTACATTCAATTTACAGAAAACTAATAATGGCCAAAATGGCCCCACACATATCATTAGTTACACACGAACGAGCAAAAAATGCCTACTTCCTCAACTCAGAAACTATGTAGTAAAGTGGTCAAACTGGAATGAAATTTGTTCTTGGAGGCTCTATGATGTTATTTCAAAATCTTTACACATGAAAACAATAGAACTTTCAAAAATCGCAGCACTCGATTTCAAAAGGTTAATCCATGAAAAAGGGGATTGGGTTTCAGAATCACTTGAAGAGACAATATCCACCGATTTAAAGCAATTATTTATTGACATTTTAGGTAGAAGCATTCAAACTACCGATGCTCAATTGATGTTAATGGAGAAAGTGAAGGGATCTAACCTTATAGACTTCGCCCAAACAAAATATCAATATTTAGATATAGAAGAAAAGTGCGACCTTTTCCAAAAAATGGGACATTTAGCCATGCTCGACTTGTTGATTGGAAACACGGATAGACTTATTCAAACTCGCTATGATGCAAATGCAAAGCAATATCTATTAGAGAATATCACTGCCAATCTCGGTAACTTAATGATTGATTGGTTTCCGGATGAAGATAGATTTCCTCTGCTTTACGCGATCGACAATGGTATAAAAACTGAACTTATTACAGATGTTACACAGAAAGATGCCTACAACAAATTTATACGAAATCAATTTGAAGATGCTAATATGAAGGCTGACTTGGCGGATACGATAATTGGTTCTATCAAAAATAGTTTTCAAGACAATGCAGAGGTGTTAGCGGAATCTTCTAAAGAATCTCTTACTGAGACACTCGCTAAGTTTGATCCCATTCTGAAAGATCTCCAAAATTCAGATGTTTTAAAGAACGCCTTGGTAAAAGGGCTAGAGGAAATGTCATGGAAGCTTAAGGAAGACCTTCTCCCATTTTGGAACAACAATGAAGCTTTAAAACTAAAACGCCACCTAAATGATAACTTTCCGACATTGCTGGAAGCAGTTTCAGAGCGGTTTCAAATATTCAACTCAAAAGGGTAACTTCATGCATTTCAATCCAGCTGTTCAAAATGATTCGATGTTTAATTTAGATAATCTGAATTCGCCAATATCTCAAGAAACAGCCCTTGCCAGCTGGCTTACAGTGGTGGCATTTCACTCGAGAGACGGTTCATTCGAAAGTCGAAAAGCCGTGCTTGCTCTAACCGAAGAACTTCCCGATTGTCAGTCTTTGCCACAAGATGTCCAAGATGCGGTAAACAAAATCAATGTGCTAGCTCAATCGAAAAATTGGGATCCCTCCCTTTCCCCTAAAAGCTCTAAATTGCTCCAGAAAATATGTCGGGATTACACCCAATCGAAAATGCCGAAACCAAGCTGCACTAAAAAATTAGATTTTAATCTATAAATGATTTAGTTGCCTTCGGCATTGCATAGGGCCACGTTTAAAGCTTGACATGGCTATCTGAGTAAGTTCATTAAAATCCGATGCCCATAGCGATTAACACTTCATGAAAAGACAACCGACGTCGCATGATAAAGAAAAAAAACGACTACTCCCAATCCATGCAAGCCTAGTGAACTATCCTGAAAATTACCCATGGAGCAGCCACAGAGCCTATTTGCTATTTGATGAATACACTTGGCTAACACGTGACAATGTTCTTAAAACATTTGGCAGCACTCAAACTGAAGTTATCACAACTTATGAAAGCTTTGTTTTAAATGGCATCGGCATTGAACCACTTGTGGATTTTAAGTTAGGTCATTCTAAGGGAATTTTAGGTGATGAAGAATTTATGGACGAGTTTTTAGAAACCATTGATGGTATTAAAAGACTTGAAGTTCAACTATCTGAGCTTATCTCAAAGGTCTGTAACCACTTCAATCTTTCTGAAACAGTTTTATGTGCACCAGGTAAAAGTCGGTTGTAATCGAACGCCAGGGCAGCATTAGCACTTCTAGTACGAAAGGCAGAGAATCTTTCGATTGAAGAGCTCGGGATATTTCTCGCACGTGATCCCAGTGGGTTAAGCAAACTCGCTAATCGTTTAGAAAGAAAGTGCTTGCACTCACCAGGACTTGTAGAAGAATTGGATGACCTAATCACGTTTGTATGGGAGCAGAGCTTGAGCTTCTCGACAGATCCTTTGAGGGTGCACTTAAAATGTAACTAGGTCTTAATTTCTGTAGACCCAATTTGATAGATATTGTAATATGTTCGGCATGGCCCGAACGGTCAGAACAATCAAAACACATGGAGGAGAAATGGATCTTGATAGGGTTTTGGATAGATTTGGACTTTATTTTGATGGAGTTGGAATAAACAAGACCTATGGTCGTATGTTTGGATTCTTCATGACTACTACAAAACCTATATCTATGGGATACTTGGTAGAGAAATTACAGATTAGTAAAAGTACCGCAAGTGTAGAATTGAGAAGGCTTTTGACACTGGGAGTCATCGAAAAAACATTGCTCCCCGATGAGCGCGCAGATTTCTATCAATTAAAGAAAAACATTTGGAACCTAAATCTTCATCAAAAAGTTCAAGATGTTAAAAAATTACGTTCTATTATCGAAGAAATCCCTCCTAAAGCAATTGAAAGTTTAGGTCAGTTCAAAGAAATGGCCCATTACTGTGCTTTTTTAGAAGAGGAATTAGAAATTCTTATCAAAAAATATGCGAAATTTTCAAAAGAGAAAAAATAAAATGGATGCTCTTTACGCAGGCTCAGGCATTGGACTAGAAATGAGAGAAGAATTTATATCCTTTTATAACTCCGCTGCAGAGATTACTTTATTTGGCACTTTCACCTCCCCTGTTTCTGAGGGACCTTTTCCTGCAGTAATTTTAATTGCAGGTGCTGGACAGAGTTGTCGCGATGCAGCAATTTTTGACCATAAGCCATTCCAAGTTTTAGCAAAATATTTGACAGGCAGAGGGATCTCTGTTCTCCGATTCGATAAACGAGGATGTGGAGAATCCACTGGAAATTTTAACATGGCAACAACTGCAGACTTTGCTGACGATGTCCTTTCAGGAGTCAAATTTCTTAAATCTCGAAAAGAGGTCAACCCAAAACAAATTGGGTTAATTGGTCATAGTGAAGGTGGAATTATAGCTCCGATGGTAGCTGCAAAATCACAAGATATCGCTTTCATTGTATTAATGGCTGGCTGTGGTGTTTCAGGAGAAGAATTCATGTATGGGTGGAGTGAATCTGTTGAAAGAGCCAAAGGCGCTTCAAAAGAGACCCTTGAAAAGAATTATCAGCATAAAAAAATGTTATTTGATGTTCTAAAAAAAGAACAAGATTTTGACATCGCCGCTAAAAAATTACGTGAGATGATCATTAAGTATTCTCATCCCAAACAAAAGCTCACAAGCTCTAAGTCTGATGCAGTAGATGCGGAAATTAGTTATCTTAATACCCCCTGGTTTCGCTATTTTCTTTCTTACGATCCCGCTATCACTTTGAAACAAGTAAAAATACCGGTACTTGCACTAAATGGTGAGCTAGATCAACAAGTCTTTTCTAAACAAAATCTTTCTACCATAGGTAGAGCATTGGAGGAAGGAAAGAATAAAGATTATAAAATGATCGAGTTGCCAAAGCTGAATCATTTATTTCAAACTTGTCACGATGGCTCTTTCGGGGAATATGCAAAAATTAAGGAAACAATTGCTCCACATGCTTTAAATCTGATTGCAGAATGGATCTTAGAAAGAACGACGAGAAAGAGTGAAGGTCTTCATATCAACGAAATCGATTATCCTTAGCGTCGAAAGGCATTGGCCATCTTTAGTGAAGAAACTGCATTGAACAGTTCTAAAGCTACTATTAACCAAACTTGAATAGGGATTATTATGAGCGAAATTAACTATTTATCGGCTACAAAAATTGTGGCCGGCATTAAAGACCGCACTTTCAGCGCTGTTGAAGTAGCAAAGGCTCATTTAAATCGCATTGCTGAAGTAAATCCTTCTCTCAATGCTATAATTCAACAAGTCGCTGAAGAAGAAGTTTTACTACAAGCTTCTCAAGCTGACGAAAACATGAACACCCAAAAGCCTTTAGGAAGGCTGCATGGGCTTCCTATTACTATCAAAGATTGCTTTCATGTCAAGGGCATGACATGCTCTGCGGGCTCTGTAGGGCTGGCATCAATGGCTAGAGAGGATGCTACGGCTGTAGCAAGGTTACGCGCTGAAGGCGCCATTATTCTAGGGTTGACGAATGTACCCGAATTTTTGCTTGCTGCCGAAAGTGACAATCTTTTGTATGGCAGAAGTAATAACCCCTATAATGTAAATTATACATGTGGAGGTAGCTCTGGAGGTGAAGCCGCTATTATTGCTGCGGGAGGCTCAGCGCTGGGACTAGGCTCTGATGCTGGCGGCAGCATACGTATTCCTGCTCACTATTGTGGTGTAGCAGGTTTCAAACCAACTCGGGGGCTTGTCCCGATGACAGGAAGCGTTTTAGGTAATTCACCTGGAATCTTTGGATCCGTAGTTGCGAATGGCCCTTTGGCACGTTGTGTTGACGATCTATTTTTAGGGTTATCGATAATCGCCGGTCCAGATGGAT
>JACCVN010000319.1 GCA_013698165.1 Parachlamydiaceae bacterium
CTATAGGCTTTACACTTTTTGCCCATTCGGGGCAGGCAATACAATTGCAATTGCCCTGAATGGTGCTAATTGTGCAAAGCCCATAGTGGAGTCCTGATAGGGGCAAACTATGGGTAGGGAATATTTGAATAAAAGTCCAGAAGGGGCGGCTTGTGAAGCTCAATACAGGCCAGGGCCTATAGCTCACACCCAGGGCTTTTTTGGCGTTGCCCAAATTCTCAGATTCAGCTATGTCGAGTATATATAAATCTTTAATTTACATTTCATTTTTTCACATTCGACTAATTATTTGTTTTTCGGGCAGATAGCTTCAATTTTTTTTATTGAATTGTTAAGAGTTTAATTAGCTGGAAATTGTCTGTTGGGCATGTTTCTTTATAATCTTCTGCAACACTTATTTCAAAAATATGCAATAGTTGTGGGTTTAATGTTTAGTAACGTTTTACATTAAGGTGTAAATATTTGTTCTTAGAGAAATGCCCACTTTAGACTTTTAGAATATCTGTTTTTGTGTTATCATTAGATTTAATCATATTTTCTAAGTGTCAAGCTTAAACTTAATAATAAGGTGTTTATATGTCTAATGTAGGAAATTCAGGTGCGCCCACTTGGGATTTGGTGTCAGTTCTCGGTGATGCCTACGATTATCTAGCCGATTGTTCTGTGGGAAAAGTAAAGGATTGGGTTGGTGGCGGTATAATTGGTCAAATTTCAATGGCCGCAATTGGTCTTCGCGCTGCCGTCGGCACTTATGTAAATCCCTTAAAGCTGGTAAAACCACTTAATCCTCTTTTAAAGAACCCCCAAAAGTACCTTTTAGATGGAATTGCGGAGTTTGATAAATATGAATTACCTTACCAAGCTTTGTTAGCATTTGAACGTCATAAGCATGCCATGCCTGCCGCTAATTTTAATACATTGCAAACACACGTTATGGAAGAGTTAGGTGCAAAGAAAGCTGGAGATCTCTCTGCTGTTACACGTGAAGTGCTTGGTAACATATCTATGGAGGAGTTTTTTACTAAGGATACAGTTGACACTCTTAGTTATATAGAAAAAAAACAAGACGAAATACTCGCTTCGACATTTCAACCGCTTGCGGCTGAAGCGTTGGGGGTTCCTAGTTGGGTTAAGTTAAGCTCCTACCGTAATTCCGTAAAATGCATGTTACAATTTTATAGCGATGCAGTGAAGGCTCCAATGCGTGAAGCTGCTCTTGTCGATGAGCTTGCCGGAATTTTATACAAAGGGACCACCTCTAAGAATGAGCCGGCTTTGAATAAGGGCCCAGAGGCAAATGATGTGAAGAATACTCCGGAATGGAAAAAAATGGTTTATAAAGAGGCCGGGGTTGACAACGCAGCAGACTTTTTAAATAACATTCTTGATGCTGAAACCAAAATTTATGAGTGGGCAATAGAAAAGATCGTTGATCCTTCGAAAGCAAATAAAGAAGATGGAGCTACATTATTTGCTTTTTTAAAGGGGCATATTAAGAGTAGTGTATTTAAATTTGTAAACAATATCGCAAATAATAATGTTGATGATCTTAAATCTAATCCCAACGGGAAATCAAGTAAAGTTCTACCTGCAAATGCTATTCTTAATTTTTCGAAATTGTGGGACAGCCATAAAAATGAGCTACATACTGAATTTGCAAAATTACGTGAAAAAAATCTGAGTGAGAAAAATAGATTAGTCGAATATCGAAAAATCTTTAAGGGAATGTCTACTGATCTTATTAAAATGCTTGGAGTGAATCCACTTGAAGATATTGATATTTTGGATAGCCTCCCTGATGTCCTAAAAAGGGGGATTAGTTCCTATTTAAACTATAATAATGGGTCAGCTGGACTAAAGAAACGTATTTGGGATGATGTTGAAAATACAGTTATTCCGGAAGAGTTGGGCAAATTCTATTTCACGTTGACACAATGGGATGCGGATAAAGCCGCCAACGAAAAAATCATAGAATCTCGGTCAAAACATGCCTTAGATTCACTTGAGGGATTAACTCGCTATGCAGTTGAGAAAATTCAAAATCTCTTAGCCTTAGACCAAAAGAAAGTTGGAAATAATCTTAAAGCGTCACTTATCAAACGTTATGAAGATGCAAAAAATACTGCGGGTGATAATGCCGTGAATTTCCTCAAGTCCAAAGAAAATTCATCTTCGTTTCAAAGTGTATTAGACGCAAATTTACCGATATTAGCTAAAGAAGAAGCGATTGCAAATACTATCGAAGATGCCCTTCATCCAACAGTGATAAAGCTTACCAGTGAGGTGCTGGGTAAAATTGGCAAGATTGAAGACAAAGAAGGCCCTACCTTTTTCCGAGAGATCTCTTTAAAGATATTTCAACAGTTTGTCGGGCACATGAAGAATATCAATGGTGTTAGAGATAAGATCGGCTCCGGTTGGAGTAATGCCACTAAGGTCAAAAAGTCTGATATGGTCGACGGTATCCTCCGATTAAAAAATGATGAAAGCAAAGTCAAAAAGAGTGATGCAGAAATACTTTTAGATGAAAATTATATGGTGGCCAAGAAAAAATTATACCAAGCGAAAGAACACCTTGATGATTTGAAAAGCATTCGATTCAAAGCTGCCACTACCTATAATAGTGCAAAATCGAGGTTTAGCTTCGGAAAAAACTTTGTTAGTAATTATCTTACCGATATGGCTGATGAGGCCATTAAGAACGTTAAAACGGCAAAAGTAGCGGTAAAAGCTGCTGAGAAAGAGTTTGCTGAACAAACTAAAATAAAGCACGCTAGACCGATGGGCCTTAAAATTCTTAAGCTTTTAAATGTCACGCAAGAGAATTTGCCGTTGCCAAAAGATCAGGAAAATCTGAGAAAAATAATCTGGGATAGCCTTACAGATGATATCCTGCCTGCAGCCCTGCAAAACATGGTTGAGACGATCACGGATAAAGAATCAATAAATAGCGGCCTCTTAAGCGTTCTTGAGGCAATTAAAAAGCCGATGCATGAGCTTGAGGAAAAAGACTTAAGTGAAGAGGGTGTTCATAGAAGACTGGAAGCTATTGCAGGTGACCACACCCTATACCCAGGCAGTTCTAAGATTGCTCAGCAGATTTTAGACCTGGCTGCTAAAGGTGAAACATTGGCCAATTCAATCAGACAAATCTTGGTTGTAAATCCTAGTATCGATTCTAATGCCGTAGCCGTTATGAAGCACCACTTTAAACTTGGTTGCGGTGCCTTGCCTCAAGTACGTCAGAAATTTGAAACGATGTTAACTGAAGTTACCTTGGCAGAAAAAAAGGGCAAGGAATTCCTTGATTCTCATGGAAAGGATTTTGATAAGGCTTGCGGCGAGGGAATCAAAGAATTCCTCAATGTACTTCCTAACCA
This sequence comes from Parachlamydiaceae bacterium, assembly GCA_013698165.1. Classification (GTDB taxonomy): domain Bacteria; phylum Chlamydiota; class Chlamydiia; order Chlamydiales; family Parachlamydiaceae; genus JACCVN01. Next base: position 3,381 of record JACCVN010000319.1, read on the forward strand.
AAGCTGGCTGCGGCACCTCAACTTTATGAAAGTCCAAAGGTTTCACGACGGAGCTGCAGAAATCGGCGGAAAAATGGTACGCGAATCTTTAGGGGAATGGACTGTCCAGAAAGTCATCGATAAAGCCTTGGAAAATGTCGCTTTAAGCAAAATGGAAGGCGGGAAATGGGAAAAGAATGATGACGGTAAGATTGTATATAAAAAGCCAAAACCGGTAAAAGAAGCTGGATATACGCGTGATTTTCATCTGCCTTTGACACCGGAAGCCGAGCGAGAATATAAGATTAAGCAAGTGTTGAAAAATAAAGAACTCGATAACAAAGTTCAAACTGAGATGACCTCCGCAATGAGCTATATCGCGAAAGGTATAGCCAAGAGCGTTGTGTCCTCAGTATGGCAGAGATTTTTAGAGTGGATTTATAAAGCTATCGATTACCTCTTTAGCAAAAGAGCTCCTAGATTGCACGATGCGCTTAAAAAAGCAATCTCCTTCTGTTTAGAGAAGCTTTTTGCTAAGAGCGTGGTAACATTTGTCGAATCTGTAGAGTTCGTTTTGGATAAGCCTTTAACATTCATTGCTGAAAAATTGTATACTTCAGGTAAGGCTGCAGACCTCATCAAATGGACACAGATGAGTCATGTTCATGATGAATTGGTCTGGGATGCAATGGACGCAGCTCTAGATAAAACTAACAAAGAAGCTATCAAGGTTGGAGTTTAATTAGTTATCGGTGAGTGAAGAGTGGTGAATGGTGAGCGGAAAAAATCATTGTACCTCACCACTCACCTAATTTTGTGGCCATATCCAAGAGGCAATTAAGTCTGTCCTGCCGGATTGATGGGTGGGTATATAGCAAAAAAACACCCCCGGATGGGGTTGTGGGCTTGTAGCCCAGGGCAAGCGAAGTGTGTCCTGCCGGATTGATGGGTGGGTATATAGCAAAAAAACACCCCCGGATGGGGGTGTGGGCTTGTAGCCCAATGTCGTTAACTTAAGGAATAAGCATCTATGATTTAAGAGTTTAGATTTGTGAATAAGCTCATTCTTGCCATCAATCTGGCGATTTACATGTGGCCTGCTGCATCTCTAAATAGGCAGATTAAACGCTTTGTTACTCCTGTTGCGAGACGCAGCAGGCCACATGAAAATCGCCGCATTC
>JACCVN010000378.1 GCA_013698165.1 Parachlamydiaceae bacterium
TCTATGTGCTTGTGGCGAATGCCACCTACATTTTTAGGCATAATACACCTCGTATTAGTAAGACTTATTAATGTCCTGAATATTTACTCATTAAAAACTTGTCCCTATAAAATTAATTGTATCAAAGTTTGTATTATTTAATCAAAAAATCAACATTTTTTTATTTATACAAGAAATCCGGTGGAGGGGGGGGTAATTAAGTAAATGTGAAAATTAGGGCAAGATTTAATATGAAAACGTTACTCTAAATTATTTTTTCTTTTTTTTCCAAAAAAGTAAAAAAATTCCTAAAGTAAGAATTAAAGCTCCGGGATAGGTAACTAAGTATTTGGCGGGATCGTAATTGACCACAATTTGGACCCTTTTGATTTCTCCAGGGCTGGGTGGATAGACGCTGGCAAGATAAAAACGATAACCTTCCCAAGTTTCATGCACTTCATTCATACTGATCGTTTTTTCAATTTCATTGCCATTGTCAATTTGAGTGATCAATAGATCGCATTCATAGCTATAAGGTTGTTGAGATCCGGCATAATTAATTTGCCGGGCCTGTCTAAGCCGCAATCTATAGGGAATTTTTTTGCAAAGGGGTTGGAAACGGACAAGATAACGTCCCCCAAGTATTGGCCATTTGATACGCGTAGCAAAGCGATCGTATCCCAAGGAGACAGTTTCTTCACGATCTGCGGATTGCACACGAAGAAGGATACAGGGGCAATTATTTTCAAGTTTTTTTAATGGAGGCGTGGGAAATTGACTAGCTGTTAATGCACATTCTAGTTGTATTGAAGAGTCTTCTGAATGGTTTGGCGCGTTTGGGTGATGACTTTCAAGGGGCGAAAATATATTGACAGCTAACTGAAGCTCTTTTTTTGTAAAGTGTTGATTTTCAACATCTTGACCAAGAGTCTTCAGAAGTTTCAGATAGGCGCTATTAATTTGTATCAAAGTAGGATCGTCTTCAGAAAGCTGGGCAATCGAACTCACCTCAGGAGTGGCTTGGCGTATGTCAGCGATAAAATGGTGTGAAGCAACCCATAGTTTAATTGTTTGGGCCATAGGCATTGAGGGGTCTGATTCAAGAAGCTTACCGGGATGAATACTGTAGGCACGTAAAAGTGCCGACAACAGAGTTGCAGATGATGGCTGTATATGGGATGCCGGAGGATCGGGGAGTTGGCACGCAGCAGCAAAAATCTGTAAAGTAACAGATTCTAGGGGACTTAAGGCAGGGTCTTTTGCTTGCCATAATTGTGCAGGCCAGTTTAAATTCTTCATTGCTGCTTCAGGTTCAATACCACTTATTAAAAGAGGATCGAGCTTGTTAAAAAGATAGGCGCACCATAGGCATCCTCTGTAGATATCTGAGGGAATATGCTGCCAATTGATCTTTGTCATGACTTCTTTTGTTTCTAAAGTGAATGATTCCGGTAGATCATTTAAGAGCCATCCGCGGCCATGGTCCCAGACATTTAGATATTCAATTGTTGTCTCTGCAATAGCTTTTTTACATTCCCCACAACTCTGAAAGAGCATACCAAGGGGAAGCGGCAAGGTTTCTATGTCGGCTGCACGTTGCCGCAATTCAATCGCCAGAAGATGCTCCTGCGCCTTTTCGCGTTCGCGTCTATCGTGACTTGAAAGGAATATTGGCACTTCTGTCTGGATGGCATAGCCTCCAAACCCTTCATTATAGACAATTAGACTTTTTAAATTGTCCTGTCGAAAGGGCTCTACAATAAGTTCACCATTTGCAGAGTATTGAAAAAAGTACAGATCACCTCGGGGTTCTTGCAGAAATAGCAATAACTGCGGACGAGACAGATCAAAGCTAAGAGGGGTTTTATGTGTGCTTTTATTGAGAAGAGCTTCATCTCCAGATAATGAGATTGATATAACATCAACTCCAGATTCTCGCTCTAACATTATGTTGAGACTTGGGTGTAGAAAACCGGAGATTGGCGACCAATTGAAATGTAAAGTCCCTTTTGCAGCTCCATAAGGAGTCTTGGCACCCTCATTTAAAAATTTTTGGATCGGCATCGTTAATAGAGTCTGGCCTTTTAAATGATCTCCAATGGAGATTTGCATGTTTTCAAGGTAGGCATTTTCCGCTGTCTTTTTTATATCGATACAAAGTATTGCAAGTGCATCACAATACACATTGCTATTCGGAAGTAATATTTTTGTGGCTCCAGGCAAAGATTCTTTGCCGCTAGTTACAGAATGTACCGGAAATGGTGGAATACCTGAGAGTATAGCCTTGTCACCTTTGATCCAAGTGGTCAGCTTTTCAACCGAATGAGGACGGTAGTTTAGCAAGGTGATATTTAAAGCTTCCGGTCCTTCAACAGGACTATGAGATGGAAACCGTTTTTTGAAATGCCTGAAATGAGAAACCTTTTTCATGCTATTTTCGGAGGGCTCTTCAATATAAAGTGCGTGGCTGTCAGCAATGAAAATTTCATTGGACCCGGAACCTTCGATAAGGCTCAGCGATCCCTGGGTTCCGTATGCACTCTTAATTAATAACCCCGCCAGGATCATTAATAATCCCCAATGTGTAATCAAAAAAGGAATATGCATTCTTTTAAATGGCCAGCGTCTTAAGGCAGAGACAAGAATATTGATGAAAAATCCCCATAACAACCATGAGAATATGTGGCTATCATAGGTGAAGAGAGAGGCATAACGATGGGAATCTGTGATTGATTCCAAAAAGGTCCCTGCGATGACAAATATTGCTGTCGTTGTGATCAGCAATATAGCAAAAGTAATGCCTCCAAGAAATCGAATTAAAGGGTTAATTATTTTCATCGCGTAGGGATTTCCTCGATCAATTCAAAACTATTGGCAAAGAAAAAAATCTCATCGCGGTGCCTAGCCATCGTTTCGGGGCTTCCTTGTGATTTAATTGTATAATCAGCCCGTCGATGATGATCTTTGAAGGTGATTCCTTGCAGGTTTTGATACTGCTCTGCAGCCATCTGCATGCTCCACCCAACGACTGCTTTCTGATTCCCATGGATATTGCCGACAGCTTCAAAATTTAGTCCTGTGAACCCACCTGAAGCGAAAGGTGTGACATGCACATCTGTAAGATCTAAGTGATCAAATTGTTGCTTCCACCGTGCAATTTGTGCCGCAGGTGCAATTCTATCATGCATTGAATGCGAAGGAAAGCTGTGTATTGTTATACGCAAGTCGCTGTGATCAGTACCGAGAAGATACTCACAAAGAGGCTTCATTGTATCTGCAATTGAATCTTCAGCTAATGGATCTTGACGAATCCACTTGCAGGGGACTTTTGCGCGATAAATGGGAATACGCTGATTGGGATTACCTTCATCTCTTCCAGATATTTCCTGCCAGACATAAGAAGGGGGATTTTGTCCTTCTTCCATCTGTGTGCAGCCATAAATTAGAAGAATATAGGAAAGAGGGTGAAGAAAACTAAAAATCCATAAATTTGACATATGTGCTTGGCTTCAGCTCCTAACTGTCCGGAGGGCAGACATGTGTAAAATCCCTAAGAGGTAATTGCAAAAGTCCGTTAGCCGCGAATGCGGCGGCGGCGTAGTTTTTAAGCAGTAAATATC
>JACCVN010000385.1 GCA_013698165.1 Parachlamydiaceae bacterium
GGAAAATATGTTTTAAATACATTTTAAAACTTTTTTACATATTTCTTATAATCCTCAATTTGCAGCCTAATTACTTCCTAAAAAACGCCATACTAAAATTATTAGAATAAAGATTAAAATAGACCTGCTGAAAACAATGCAACAAAATACACCACTAACTCGCTTAATAAAAACTAGATCGATTTATAAAGCAAATGAACTGCAATTATGCTTATAAATACGTTTTGTAATATAATAACTATTATAAACAGTTTATTAAAAATGGGGTTTTATGGAACTGCCTAATTCGCAATCACCTTTAAGAAATAGTGATTCTTATGTTCCACCAAAATCATCGCAAAAACTAAAAAAACTTCATAAGGATTTACAAATTTGCCAGAAAAGGTTTAAGGAAATTGGACAAATAAGGGATGCCCAATTAATTGGAAGCTACCATGATGGATCTTTTGTAGGGGTCAAACAAAATGCAAGTTTACTATCAAATCTTTATAACCGAATTACTGTAAATTCTGAGGAAAAGTCTCTTGGTGATCTAAATAAATTTATTAAAAAATCAATTCAAACTATAGATGAATTTAAAAAACTGGCAAAGGAGGAGAATCTTTCTGAAGAATTGGTCGCAAAAGAGCTTGATTTTGCAAGAGAATGCAATGAAGCCTTCATAAGATTAAATATTCTAGCCGAAAAAGAATCTTCAGAACATTCAGAAAATTCAAACTTTAGTGTACAGCTTCAAAAGGCAATACCTCTAGTCCAATATATACTTACCGAGTTAACCATTCCTAAATTTATTCCAGAGAATGCCCCATCGTTAAATGAAAAAGGGGCAAGTTCGCTTGTTAAAAAGGACGATCCCCAACCTGAAGGAGCAGAAGCTATACGCAGTCTTTTACGAAATGAAGATGTCGATAACAAATTTCAAGAATTTGAAGTCCCTCATGGACTTAATAATGTACCTTCTAAAGTATCTATTCCTTCTGCGTTTGCAAGAGATTTATTAGGTATTTTTAAATTACGCGTTAATGGACAAACTATAATTACAAAAGAAGCTAACACTGAGAAAAAAAATGAGGGTATCAGTGCCGATCAACGGGGTCAAAGGTTCTATAATCTCATGCAACAACTTGGCGTAAATGAACACACCTTGCAGAATATATGTCGTTTTACCCACCAAGGTGCCTTAGTTCTACCCCATACCAAAGTCATGCAAACTGCTTTTGAAATGGATCCAAATATCGAAAATATTTCTGATTTAAATCAGCTTAGAGAATGGGAATTTTCAAAAATTAGCGACCCCATTGCCGGAGATAAAATCATTTGGTCGATCGTATCATTCTATAGTGTGCTAATCCGCAATGAAAATGGAGAAATCGACAATGAAAATGCCCCCTTGATTGGCCTCAAAACTACTGTAACAATACCCTTGTCAGAGCTCGATGTTGATATCGACACATTGCCCTCAGAAATGATCGGTAAAAGTGCCATCTTAACTAATTCTATTACATCCATTGTAAAAACTCCGCAAGATGCTTTAGCGGCCTTCCAAAATTTAGCATAGTCTTGACTTTCCGGGGCTCAGGAGTTTGTTTATAGCCCATTTTTACAATAAAACAAAGGTGCCAAAATTCACAAATTGAACATCCTAAAATCATTGCTGCACAGCAGTGGAATTGCACCGCTTTGCCTCATTTCACTCTTTTTTACTCATTATCGTCTCAAGCCTCTTAGAAAGCACTCCTACTTCTGTACACTGTCAAAATAGTATTTTCGGCTATTTCTGCGTCAAAGCCCCATGCTTTGCCGATCATAAAAGGGGCTGTATTGACTAATACAACCCCTTTTACGATCGACAAACCACGGGAGCTTTCACGCTAGAAATAGTCGAAAATTCTACCTTGACAGTGTACTAGGTTGAAATTAAACTGCCATGAACTTCATATCTTTAAATTTCAAAAAAAACTCACTTGCTATAAATACAAACTTTAAAGTATAGTAATTAAGCATATATAAAAGGCAGCGATAAATATTGCTACTAAATTAATTACAGAGATTTTAAATGATAGATAGCACAAATCACCGTATAATAATGTCAAGTTCAGAAAACCAAATTACATGGCAAAAACAACTTTCAGCTGATGAGTGCCAGAAAGTCAAAACTTACCTAAAAAGTGAAGATAAAATAGGTCCCCTTTCAGCGACTCTTAAGCCTGTCCGCACAAATAATTGGGATAATTTCTCCAAGGATTTTTTCCTTCCCACGACTGTTAATCATGCAATTAAAGTACAACATACTGTGGGAAGAATTTTTGCTATCTTAGCCTCATTGGTTTTAGATATCTTTACATCTCCGATTCGTCTTTTAATGACCCCCTACAGAGTATATTCAAATGCAAATAAAGAAGAACATCCTTTGCAGAAATACTTAAAAGCTGAAGGAGTGGATGAAAAAATGTTTGAATCCGGCCGTGCAGAGCTCCGACTTCAATGGGAAACAATGTCTGAAACACCAACCTCTCATTGGACGACTAATGATGGCGTTAAACATTCGAGTCATAGCCGACAAGGACATTTTGAAGAAAAAAACATCAACTTTATTGAAGTTCCCTATTATGAGTTAAAGCTAGGAAGGTCCGCACACGGTGCCCTAGCACACTGACAAGATAGAATTCTAACATCAATAATCGTAGCTCGCTATTCCGATCATGTTACATGCTAGGGTATATACGGTTTTTAAGTATTGATTTACGAGCAACAAACACCCCCGGATGGGGGTGTGGGCTAGTAGCCCAATGTCGTTAAGTTAAGGAATAAGCATCTATGATTTAAGAGTTTAGATTTGAAAATAAGCGTGTTCTAGCCGTGAATGCGGCGATTTGCATGTGGCGTGCTGCGTCTCGCAACAGGAGTAACAAAGCGTTTAAGCTGCCTATTGAGAGATGCAGCAGGGCATATGTAAATCGCCAGATTGA
>JACCVN010000360.1 GCA_013698165.1 Parachlamydiaceae bacterium
AAGATACAACGTCAACTTTTCAAGTGACATCAATACCTACAATTATTCTTTTTAAAGATGGTAAAGAAGTCAAGCGTGTGGTCGGCGTACGCGATAAGCAATCACTTGCTGCAATGGTGACGTCTGCTCTATAAGTCTGTAGGTTGCTGCGTATGTAGGCTGCTGCGTCTCGCAGCAAAGTTACAGTTGATTATGAAAGAGTTATCTTATTACGCATTCTGTACCTGCTGCGGGACGCAGCAGCCTACATCAGGAAAAAGTGTACCCTAGCTGCCGCTGGACTTCGTAGATCGCGATACCTGCGGAAGTTGCCAGATTTAGGCAGCGAGCTCCGGATTTCATTGGGATCGTCACAAATTTTTCTGGCCAAAGATTGTGAAAATTTGGTGTCAGTCCGGCGGTTTCAGATCCAAAGATTAGCAAATCATCAGGCAGATAGTTAATATCTACATAACGTTTTGTGCCATGGCTAGAAAAAAAGTAGAAGTTAGAATTTGTCTCTTGCAACCGTTCTTCAAGATTTCCAATCACTTCAATATCCACTCCTTCCCAGTAGTCTAGCCCTGCGCGTTTTAACCATCGATCACTGATGCTAAAACCTAAAGGTTCAACCAGGATGAGTTTTGTTCCTGTGACATGGCAGCTGCGGACAATATTGCCTGTATTTTGAGGGATCTGCGGTTGGAAAAGAATGATTGTGGGCATACTCATGACTGTAGAATGAAAAAAAAGAGGGGAATATTGCGGTGGAATCCAAAGAATTGCCACCGCAATAATGCTTGTGATTAGTGCTTAATGCCTTTATTATCACCTGGTGAGAGGCGCATTAGATCATCATCGTCATCATCAGAATCATCATTTTGAGTGGCTTGACTGCTGTTGTCAGCTTTGACAACTTCGATATCAAAAATCAACAATGAATTTGGAGGGAGGTGACCTGAAGTACCATACCCGAGATCAGGATGAACAAAAAGACGACGTTTTTCACCTTCTTTCATTCCTGCAATACCGAGACTAAAGCCTTGGATTGTTTGATCAAGAGGAATTGTTACAGGGCCGCCAGCTTCTTCAGAGCTGCCGAATGCAGTGCCATCGATGAATTCGCCAACATAATTAATTTTTGGCGATGAATGGCTTTCCACAGTTGGGCCGGTGCCTGGTGTAATAATTTTGTATTGGAGTTTGCCAGGTTGAACAACAACAATTCCTGCTTCTTTCACATTTTTATCGAGATATTCGTTAGCAGATTTTAAGTTTTCTTTTGTAAGGACTGTAATCGCGTGTTCTTGAACTTTTGACATTAGCTGCTCATAGTCTTTGTCAGACATTGGTGCTTGTTTGCCGGCTGCGCCATCGCGAATACCTTGAATAATGGCGTCAATGTCAAATTGAATGGCAGGTGTTTTTAAGTTGCGGCCAATGAAGTGGCCAAATGCACCTGAAGCTTTTGTAAGTTCTTCTTTTGAGATATCGTTCGACTGCACTACTGCCGGTTTATTGGCGTTAGGTGAAGTCGCTGTAGGCGCTGTTGTTTGTGCTGTTAGTGTACTGCAGGCCAAAACAGCAGATGCTGCTAGGATTAGATCGCGGGCTTTCTTTAACATATTCTCGATGTTCCTCCGTTAAAACTTGTGATTCTAATTTATTCAACAATTGCAATTATGTCCATAAAAATCTTAAAAACCCTACAGTCGAGACAGTGAAGGATCAAGCATAAGCAGAAAAGTCAGCCTAAAAATTTATCCTTCATCCCTTAACCTTCATCCTTTACCTATAGTCTGGATCGCTGATTGCTAGTTTAAGTTCGTCAAGCTGTGCAGAAATAACCTTGGAGGGGCTTTCAAGCATCAGGTCGCTGGCCTTCTGTGTTTTTGGAAAAGCGATGACATCTCTAATATTATCGGTCTCTGTAAGGATCATTAAAATGCGATCGAGGCCTAAAGCAATTCCGAGATGCGGAGGAGTGCCGTAAGATAGAGCTTCTAAGAAGAAGCCGAACTTACTTTTAAGCTCCTCAGGGGATAGCTTTAAAGCTTCAAAAACTTTTTGCTGAAGTTCACTATTGTGAATACGCTGGGAACCACCACCAATTTCGTAACCATTAAGTATGACATCGTAAGCCAATGATCGTACTTTTGTTGGATCAGTGTCCATGAGAGCGATATCTTCGAAATTCGGCGAGGTAAATGGATGGTGTTCACTTTGAATCCGGTTGGCTTCGGCATCCCAATTGAACAATGGAAAATCAGTGACCCATAAGAATTCCAGTCGCTTTAGGTCGATAAGATTTCGGTCGCGTGCAATCTTGCGACGCAGGTGGTCTAAACCTTGGTTGACAGCATTGGGAAGATCGGCAATCATAAAAATAAGATCACCTGGGCTGGCGTCTGTTGCCTCGATCAGTTCTTTCTTCACTTCTTCAGGAAAAAATTTGACGATGCTGGAGTTTAGAGCGTCATCTTGATATTTCATCCATGCCAGGCCTTTAATTTCAAAACGGCCAACAAACTCAGTGTACTCATCAATTTGACGTCGGGATAAGTCTGCTCCACCTTTAACGCAAAGAGCCTTTACAATGCCGCCTTGTTGTATCTGGTCATTAAATACAGTGAAAGAAGAGCGTTTGGCAATTTCTGTGATGTTGGAAAGCTGCATATTGAAGCGAAGATCGGGCCGATCACAGCCGTATTTTTCCATACAAAAAGCGTGAGTAAGACGTTTAAAGGGCGTAGAGATACCGATGTCGTTGCATTCTTTGAAGATTGTTTTCAGCAGGTCCTCAATGATCGGAAGAAGGTCTTCAGGAGTGCCAAAGCTCATTTCAACATCTATTTGTGTAAATTCCGGCTGTCTGTCGGCGCGCAGATCTTCATCTCGGAAGCATTGAGCTATCTGAAAATAGCGGTCCATGCCAGCCACCATGAGAAGCTGTTTAAAAATTTGGGGAGACTGCGGCAGGGCATAGAAGTTGCCAGGGTGAACTCTTGAGGGCACAAGGTAGTCTCTGGCGCCTTCAGGAGTCGATTTTCCGAGAATGGGCGTGGTGATTTCAGAAAAGTTTTGGCTGTCGAGGAATTTGCGCGTAGACATCATCGCCTTGTGTCTTTTAATAAGCTTGTCGGCAATATCTCCACGGCGGATATCTAAATAACGGTATTTTAAGCGTAATTCCTCATTAACCTCTACTTGCTCATCTGAAATTGAAAATGGAGGTGTTTTTGCTTTGGAAAGGACATCCATCTCTTCCACGATTATTTCGATATCGCCAGTGGAGAGTTTGGAGTTTTCCATTCCTGCAATACGGGGATGGACCTTACCTTTTACCGTAATGACCCATTCAGAGCGCAATTTCTCTGCAGCGGCATGCATGTCTGGATTCGCATGGGGGTCAAAGACCAGCTGTGTTAGGCCAAAGCGGTCCCGCAAGTCGATAAAAATTAATCCTCCATGGTCACGGCGGCGATGTACCCAACCGGATAAAGAGACAGAACTTCCATCATGCTTTTTATTAAGATCACCACAAGTATGTGTTCTGCGAAAGCTAAGCATTTTACCTCTCTGGCGTGTGGATTGGGTCAATTATTTTACAATTTCTTTTATGCTCTCTATGGCATCGTGGAGGGCGTTTGAGGCAGAGCGGCTAGATGCAATAGATGCGTTGATTTTTTGCACGAAAAACTCTGCCAGCGCGGGATCAGTAAAAGGTTCCGACATCTCTTTCCATAGTTCCATAAATTTGGGACTTTTCTGTTCTATTAGAAGGAATTTAGCGGCTTCGGAGGTTGATATTTTTAAAGTCTTTCCAGAGGCCATGTCTTTTAGTTCGATTATCCCTGAAGCCAGTTCATTTTCACCGACCACTGATACAAATTTCGCTTTGAGTTGGTTTGCATGCTGCATTACTTTACCAAGTTTACGGCCTGAAAGGTCCATTTCAACGTGGATACCTTCTTGTCTAAGGTGGTGAACAAGTATAAAACAGCTATTTTTAGCTGCCTCACCAAGAGGAATAAAGTAGAGAAGCGGGCTTGGGGGTGCCGGTAAGGGAGCCTGTTGTTTAATCATTGTTTGGATTAAACGTTCGAGACCACAGCCAAAACCACTTGCTGGAAGATCAGGGCCGCCCAAAGTTTTAAGCAGACCGTCATAACGGCCGCCTCCAGCAACACTATTTTGCGCGCCGAGTTCGCCGGATGTTATTTCAAAGACAGTGCGATTATAATAATCCAGCCCGCGAACAAGCTGGATATTGACTTCAAAAGGAATGTTGAGGGCGGTCAGTTGATTTTTAAGAGTTTCAAAATGATCTTTACTTTCGGTATTTAGATATTCCAGAATAGAAGGGGCGCCAGCGGCAATCATTTTGTCTTTAGGGTCTTTTGAATCCAAAATTCGCAAAGGATTGGTCTCAAAGCGTTTTTTGCTGTCTTCTGAAAGGTCATTAAAGTGATTGTGCAGATAATCTTGCAATGCTTTGCGAAAACTAATACGGCTTTCAGTGTCGCCGATTGAGTTGATATTGACATTTAAATTTGTTAATCCCAGGCGGTTGTAAAGAGTAAAGAGAAGGTCTATCAACTCAGCATCTTGCTCTGGAGATCCATTGCCGATCGCTTCTGCTCCAAACTGATGATGCTGACGGTAGCGCCCAGCTTGACTGCGTTCATAGCGGAACATCGGGCAGATGTAGAAAATTTTTGTAAGTGAAGATTGTTGGTGGAGTTGATTTTCTATAAATGCGCGCATGACTGCGGCGGTTCCTTCAGGCCTAAGGGTCATTGAGCGCTCGCCTTTATCGATAAAGGTATACATTTCCTTAGAGACAATATCGCTGGTTTCGCCCACACCGCGATGAAAAACTTCTGTGCGTTCGAAAATTGGAGTCCTAATTTCCTGATAGCCATATTCCGTCGCAATTCGTCGGATTTCATTTTCTACGAAATTCCAAAGGTAGGAACTGCGCCAAAGTTCTTGAGGGTCATTTGGCAGGATATCGAAAACGCCTGGGGCAATAGCAATATTTTTAGACATGGATAGATACGCCTATGATAAAGGGAAAATCTTGATCGTAATTGAGAAGCTTATGTCCAGGATTATAAAAGTTGACCCGATTCGAGAAAAGGGAAAAGTTTAAAGTGGAACTTCATCATTTAATGTTGCAATTGAAAGTAATCCCAGAGTTTCAGCGATCCATGTTTGATACTTTAAATCAGTAAGCTCATATTTTTCCAGGAGTAGGGTACAATTACGTGTGAAGTCAGGATGCGGGGCAGCATTTTCAGAATTAATGAGTTCACTGAGGTTTTCATCGATAGCCATCAAAGCATTGTGGCGCTCTAAAGATAACTCAGGGATCAAATAATCAAGGGGATGACTTTTTTCTTTATTGCCATGGGCATCTAATCTTTTGAAAGAGCCAAAAGAATCATTCTTTGGAGTTTCCGAAGGATTCAGCGCAGCGACAGCTGAGGCATCATCGATAAGTAAATGCCCACTGCTAGCTACACCGCTTCTAAGTTGTAAGTACCCGAATAAAAACTTATGCTGCGGAGCAAAAGCCGCAAGCGCTATTTGGGCGGCAATCGCAGTTTGGAGTCCACCAGTAGTATAAAGCACAATATTTTTAAACTTCATCAAAGCTTCAATTTGCTGCATCATGTGCGAAACATCATGCTGATTGTCCCGGGTCTCATATAGCGAAACCGCATTTTTGGTGAGAGTTTCGCCAAAATGATAGTAACGTAAAGCGTTATAAATCAAGTTTTCTGCACCTGGGCGAATGAAAGCAAGCGCTTTAGGGTTGCTAAAGCTGCCATCTTTCTGCGAGCGGTTCAATTGTTCAAAAGTGATCAACTCACCTTTACCCACAAGATAAGCAATTTCGCCACTGTTGCTACTATCTAATGTCGGATCAATGAGAAGCCTATTGAGAGTTTTTAAATCCTTGGTCTTTCTAAGTTCCATGATGTTCGAATCAACGATAATCGCAGATTTTGGCACAAGGGTTTGCAAGAGGCTGGCGTTTGGCTGTGCGATGACCAGAAAATGAGCCAAGTCATTGCTCGTATAAATGCGCAAAATATAAGAAGTTCCGTGGAACTGTCCATGTGAATCAATATTTGCTAAAGGTTTGTATCTATTGGCGAGCACAGCAGTCAAATTATGTTTTAGGAAATCAGGGTCAGACCAGTTTTGATTTTGTGGTAAAGCTTGATTGATTTGTGCAAAATTGAGTGCCATGACCACATCGGCAACTGCAGCAGCGACTTTTATTTCTTCCCTTTCACTTCGTTCGATCATGCTATAGTAGAAAATCGAAAAAGCAGCTCCGCAAAAGAATAGAAGTCCGACGATAAAAGAAAATAGGGCCGTCCAGCTGATGACAAAACGGGGAGTGGCATTCGGATTTTTTATTGGATCTCCCTCATTTTCTTCGTCTAGATCACGCAAATAATCATCCTTCAAAGATTTACGTCGAAGGTTGGGATTCTGCGGATTCAAATCGAAAGAATGGTTGTCAGTTTCTGGCAATTGAGAATGATCCTTCGGCAGTGGATTGAGACCGCTAGCCTCTCGGAGAGACGCTTCGAGCTCTTCAACGCGCCTGAGTAGATCGTCGACATTAGGGTTAATGCGCTGCGGAATTGGAGTTGCAAGTGTTCGTAGAGCTTCAAATTCGATTGAAATTGATTGAATTTCAATAATATCGCCATTTGAGAGAAACTTTTTTCTAAAGGGTGCGCCATTGAGTGTAGTAAAAGGGTCATTTGAAACATTAATGGCTAGATATTTATCGTCAATCTCTTCAATGGTCACATGTTCAGGAAGTAAATTTGGTAATGGTAAGGGGAGGTCAGGCTGATGAGAAATGACCTTGCTGTTTTCTTCTGTCGGAAATTTCTTGGCTTTCGAACGTGGATTAGAGTTTTTTTCTGCGTGTAGAGGTTTTGAAACATTGCCTGGATCGCTAGGTATTTTGAAAGTATCTAGTAGAGTGCTTCCAATAGCAATTCTGTTTTTTTCAAAAACGTAGCTAACAGGTTGAGTTTTAGGTGTTAAAGTAAGCTTTATCATAACCGTAAATTTTTTTTCTCCGACAACATTGATTTCTGGCTGCTGTTCTATCAAATCTAGACTGAACAGTCAATAAAAGAGAAAAATTTGATAGAATATTATTCGTTGGAAGTTTTTCGCTTGAACTGCATAAGCAGAAACGTGCACAATCTGAGAGATTATCCCATTATGGAGAATTTTTAGTGTCATATTTAATAGACTTATTTAAACCAGCTCCACATCTTCCTGAAATTCAGGACCCTGCAATCGTCGATAAGAAGTATGCGTACTGGCGCGTTCGTATCCTTTATAGCATATGCATAGGTTATGCCTTTTATTATTTAACTCGTAAAAGTTTTACTTTTGCAATGCCAGGGATCATAGCAGAGCTAGGCTATGATAAGGCAGAGTTGGGCTTTTTGGGAAGTATTTTTTCAATTACATATGGAATAAGTAAATTTACCAGCGGCATGATGTCTGATCGATCCAATCCCCGTTATTTTATGGCTCTCGGGCTAATTCTTACTGGGGTCGCCAATTTATTATTTGGTTTGAGTTCTTCATTATTCCTTTTTGCGGTTTTCTGGGGCATGAATGGCTGGTTTCAAGGTTTTGGAGCGCCTCCATGCGTTCGTTTCCTGACGCAGTGGTATTCGCACGGTGAACGGGGCTCTTGGTGGTCAACTTGGGCGGTATCTCATAATGTTGGTGCCTTTTTGACACCTTGGATTGTTGGCTATTCCATGCAGCATTGGGGATGGCGCTATGGGGTCTATGTCCCGGGAATTATATGCATTTTTGGAGGATTGTTCCTCATCAACCGCCTGCGAGATTCCCCCCAATCGATGGGGTTGCCTGCGATTTCCAAGTACCGCAATGACTATGGTGATGTCGCTAGCGTAAGTTCTGAAGAGGATCAAAAACATTCGGCATTGCGGGTGCTCGTGGATGCAGTCCTTACGAACAAATATATCTGGATGCTATCCGTTGCTTATTTTTTTATTTATGTAGTACGCATGGGCGTCGGTGATTGGACAGCTCTTTATTTGTTGGAAACCAAAGGCTATAGCACTATTGGGGCCAATGGAACAGCGTCTCTTTTTGAGGTCGGTGGATTTTTCGGAATATTGTTTGCCGGGTGGTCATCTGACCGATTGTTTGGTGCGCGCAGGGCACCTATCAATATTCTATTTTCTGTCGCGATACTATTGGCAATTTTTTTCTTTTGGTATGTGCCGGAAGGTTATCCGATGCTTGATTCCATTGCGGTCTTTGGCTTAGGGTTTTCAGTTTTTGGACCCCAGATGTTGATTGGTGTAGCCGCTGCTGAGCTAGTACATCAAGAAGCTGTAGCGACTTCCAACGGATTTATTAGCTTAATGGCTTATTTGGGTGCTGCAGTAGCGGGGTATCCTCTAGGGAAAATTACTCAGGTCTATGGATGGTATGGGTTTTTTGTTTCTTTAGTGATTTCAGGCATATTGACATTCCTTATATTGTTGCCGATGTGGAATTTAGCTGAATCAAAGATTGAAAGTCAGAAGCAAGGGTAATCAATGGGCTGGGTACCTCTGCATGTCCATTCACAATATTCAATCTTAGATGCATCTGCTCCTATCGATGATATTGTCAACTGCGCAGCGAAGTTTGGAATGCCTGCTGTTGCATTGACAGATCACGGCAATCTATATGGCGCTGTCGAATTCTTTAAATCTTGTAAGAAAGCTAAAATCAAACCTATTATTGGATGCGAAGTCTATGTTGCTCCGGGTTCTCGACTCGATAAGAAAAAAGAGATGGGTGTCCGTCCAAGTTATCATCTGACCTTGTTGGCGAAAAATTCTAAGGGTTATCACAATCTCTGCAAGCTTTCATCAAAAGGCTTTTTGGAAGGATTTTATTATAATCCACGCATTGACGAGGCTCTTTTAGAAGAGTATTCAGAGGGGTTGATCTGCCTGTCCGGTTGCTTAAACGGTAAAGTTGCTCATGAAGTTCTCAATGGCACGCCTGAGAAATTGCTTTCTACAATCAAGTGGTATCAAGGTGTTTTTGGTGGCGATTATTATCTTGAGCTGATGCGGCATCCGATGACCGAGGAGGAATTGCATGCCGATGGCATGTATCAGGAAACTTGGCTGTTACAGCAGTATCAGGACCGTATTTCAAAGCAGGATAAAGTCAATGCACTACTTTATCAAATCTCAAAAGAACATAACATCCCAGTCGTCGCTACAAATGACAGCCATTATATCGAACGGGCAGATTGGCGTGCGCATGAGATTCTGATCAATGTGCAATCCGGAGAGCCCTGTGAAATTGTGGAGAAGGATTCTTATGGCAATCCAAAGTTCCGTAAGCCTAATCCAAAGCGATCGACATATTCATCTCATGCCTATGACTTTAAGTCGCCGGCGCAAATGGAAGCCCTTTTTTCTGATATGCCCGAGGCAATCACTAATACACTTCTGGTCGCAGAAAAGTGTTCTTTAGAACTCGATTTTAAAACCAAACATTACCCAATTTATCTGCCGCCGACATTACCCAAAGAGCACACGAAAGAAGAGCAAGCTGAAGCTGTAAAAAATTACCTTTGGCGTCTATGTGAAGAGGGGATTGGAAAACGTTATACACCGGAAAGACTTGCCAAAGTCAAAGAAATTTATAATGGCGAAGATCCCATAAAGATTGTACGCGATCGATTGGTCTATGAGATGGACGTTATCGTTCCTAAAGGAATGGCTGACTATCTATTGATAGTTTGGGATTTCATCCATTGGGCAAAAAACAATGGAATTCCTGTAGGCCCTGGACGTGGTTCAGGAGCAGGTTCGATAGTCCTTTATCTTATCGGTGTTACAGATATTGAACCTTTGCGCTTCCATCTTTTTTTTGAGCGATTTATTAATCCTGAGCGATTGTCCTATCCCGACATCGACGTAGATATTTGCATGGAACGTCGAGGCGATGTCATCCAGTACACTCTTGCAAAATATGGCAAGGAAAATGTGGCGCAGATAATCACTTTTGGAACGATGAAAGCAAAAATGGCGATCAAAGATGTTGGCAGAGTTTTGGATGTTCCTCTGTCGAAAGTCAATGCCATCGCAAAACTTGTCCCTGACGATCTCAATATTACTCTTTCAAAAGCATTGGAAAAGGATCAGGACCTGCAGTCTGTCTACAATGAAGATGAGGAATCTCGACGTATTCTTGACATAGGCTTGAAACTAGAAGGTTCGATTCGTAATACAGGCATCCATGCTGCCGGAATTATTATTGCCGGCGAACCATTGACAAATTACATTCCCATCAGCAACGCCAAAGATTCTGACATGCCGGTCTCTCAGTTTTCTATGAAACCTGCAGAGCTTGTCGGAATGTTGAAGGTCGACTTTTTAGGGTTGAAGACATTGACGGCCATTCAGATGGCTGTCGACTCTATAAAAATCCGCCATGGGGTTTCCATTGATTGGGTTGATCTGCCTCTCGATGATAAACCGACATTTGATCTGCTGAATCAAGGCCTTACTTTAGGAATATTCCAATTGGAATCCGGCGGTATGCAGGATCTTGCCCGCAATTTGCATTTGGATAAATTTGAAGAGATCATTGCTGTGGGCGCACTGTACAGGCCAGGTCCGATGGATATGATCCCTTCATTTATCAATCGTAAGCATGGTCGTGAGCCTATTGAATATGACCACCCATGGATGAGTGATATCCTGAATGAAACTTATGGGATCATGGTTTATCAAGAGCAGGTGATGCAGATCGCAAGCAAGCTTGCAAAATATTCACTCGGCGAAGGCGATGTGCTTCGCAGGGCGATGGGTAAAAAAGATATGCAGCAAATGGCCCAAGAGCGAGAGAAATTTCGGCGAGGGGCCTCAGAAAATGGCATCGAAGAAGAAACCTCAATGCGCATTTTCGATAAAATGGAAAAATTTGCCGCCTATGGGTTTAACAAATCGCATGCTGCAGCCTATGGTTACCTTTCTTATGTGACAGCTTATCTAAAGGCTAATTATTCAAAAGAGTGGATGGCCGCTCTGATGACATGCGATAGCTCAGACCTTACCAAAGTGGCAAAGTTCATTCGCGAATGCCATGCCATGGATATTGCGATGCTGGCGCCTGATATCAATGAAGCCGGCACCACGTTTATGGCTACCTCAAAGGGGATCCGTTTTGCCATTTCGGGCATTAAAGGCATCGGAACAGGAGTTGTGGAAGCAATCATCCAAGAGCGCGCCCGCAAAGGGCCTTTTACTGATCTGTACCAATTTTTTAAACGTATCGATACTAAGCGCGTAGGTAAAAAAGCTGTGGAAGGGCTAGTAGAAGCTGGGTGCTTTGACTTTACAGGCTGGTCCCGCGATGCCTTGCGCGAAAGCATTGATGCGATGTATGATTCCGCCTCAAAAGAGCAAGCAGACAATGCCAAAGGCTTTATGTCTCTATTTGCTGTGGCCGGCGAAGATGCCAATGCGGGCCGTTTTGCTAAGCCCCCGGAGGTCAGACGCAAAACAACTAAGCAAGAAGCATTATTTAAGGAGAAAACCCTTTTAGGATTTTTCTTGGGTGGACACCCTTTGGAAGATTATAAACAAGTACTGCATAGACTTTCATGTGTTTCGCTAGTCGATATTCAGGATATGCCCCATGATGCTGTCTGCCGAGCAGCTTTTCTGGTTGAAGGGGTACAAGTGCGCACCTCTTCAAAATCTCAGAAAAAGTTTGCCATCTTGACAATCAGTGATGGCATGGAAAATTATGAACTGCCAATCTGGCCTGAGCTCTATGAGGAAAAATCGGAGCTCTTACGCGATAATGCTGTGCTTTTTGGAGTATTACAGGTCGATAAGAAAGAAGAAAGCTTGCGTCTTTCTTGTAAATGGATGGCGGATCTTTCACAAGTTAATGAGGCATTGGCGGAAGAATGCGATCAAGCTTTTGATAAGGCCAAGCATCAGGTTCAACGTTTTGCCGCTATGCGCAGTAAACCTGGTTATAAGGAAAAGGGAAAAATGGAAAATGAATCTCCAAACGGCGCCCCAGCCAAAAGCTCTTTTAGCGCGGTCTCTGCAGCCCAAAAAGTCTTTCTGAAGATTAACGCTGACACTTTGCGCATAAGTCATATTATCGCGATAAAGAAAATCTTCACAGAACACCGTGGAACAATGCCTGTGCAAATGGATTTTGAAGGTGAAGGTCGGTCGATTGCTTCTATAAATATCGGCGTCAAATGGGGTGTCGACTTTAACGCCAATCTAGAAAAAGCCCTTCGCGAACTCCCTTCTATTCTATCAGCTTCCAAATCCTAATGTAGAGTCTTTAACAATGACTCTTCTAAAAGTCATAGAGATCCTTTCTCGCTCAATTGGCAAAAGGCCGTGTTTCCACTCATTTCTCAAAGAGTCTTGAAACATGAAAGCTGTACCGGGTTTCTCATCAAGATAAAAGCGACTTTTTTCACCTTCAGTTGGATTTTCAAAGAAAAGATTTTGTAGGGTATCAGGTTCTACTATTAGTCCGATAATTGACTCTCCAAAATAGTATTTACGGTTTGAACTTTTATTTGCCCATTCAAAATTTCGATCTATGTGAGGTGCAATCCCATTTCCAAATTTATAGATCGAAATAATACAGTTATCATAGGATTCCGCAGATATGTCTTCGTTGATTTGGCTCTTAAAGTGCTCAAACAACTGGTCACGTATTTCCCCAATAAAGCCAGGAATCGGTCTCTCGAAAAGGCTCCCTTCTTCAAGAGCAGGAAAGACTTTACCAAAGTCAATCGTTTCTCTGTAATATTTCGCGTCAGGCCATGAATGCTTAATTTCTTCGCTAAGCGTACGTATATTCTCTAGAAGAGTTTCAGGTAAATTGATCTGTGCGATAAATAAATGACTAGCATAAGAAGGGCTTTCGATGCTTTCGTGTGCCATTTTTTCTGTGATACAGGCATTGAGTGAACATACGCCTAAAACAAGATGCAATGGTACGATCCAGGATAATTTGCACATAAAACCTCTTTGTTGAAGGAGGATTTTATTTTCTCCGATTAAGAATATCAAACGAAAAAACATCCAAATTATCCGATTGAGCTAAGGGCAGTATATATCGATGCAAATTAATAACTTAGATGTTTGTGA
>JACCVN010000375.1 GCA_013698165.1 Parachlamydiaceae bacterium
GCAGCTACGGGTTAGGGTGTTGTTTTTGTAGCTTTTTTTAAGATTTAAATTCACATGAATCTAAGCTTTTGTAAATTTTCAAGTTATATGATAGTATACGGTTTTTAAGTATTGAGTTACGATAGCGACAAACACCCCCGGATGGGGGTATAGGCCTGTAGCCCAGGGCAAGCGGCCCTGGGTCCTTTAATAAAAGGGTTACACCCCTGAAAGGGGTGTGGGCAATAACGTGTCACTAGTAAAAAATCCGACAGCCCTCCCGCACCCCTTTCAGGGGTGCAATCTTGAATTTTATTGACCCAGGGGTGCGCTTCGCTTCCCCTGCGCTACTAGCCCACACCCCATCCGTGGGTGTTTGTTGCTCGTAACACAATTCTTAAAAACCGTATACTATCATATGACTTGGAAATTTAAAAAAGCTTAGATTCATGTGAATTTAAATCTAAAAAAAGCTACAAAAACAAGACCCTAGCTACAGGCTAGGGTCTTGGTCAACCAACCGCTTAGGCTTGCGGCTAATATGCTGCCGCTGCATTCGCGGCTAGGGTGTTCATTTTGTGCAGTTTTGGACAAATTTCTTTATGTTGATTTATTGTGCATAGTCAATATAATGATTAACTTATAAGTTTGTGATTTATCCCGATATTTACTGCACAAAAACAACACTCTAGCTACGGGTAAGCATGATCGGAATGCCGAGCTGCGTTTTGGGCACCATTACTATGCTAGACGAGTCTTTGCCACCAAAATTCTCATGCAAAAATGTCTTTTCTTATGGTATGGTCTTCAGTAATAGAATTCACTGACATGATAAATCTACTAGACCATATTAATTTTTCCATATTCCAGATAATGTAAAAAGGATTTGTGGATGTCCATGGCATAAAACGATAAAGTCTTGGTTAAATAGTTCAAGTTTTTTAGGTAAGAAAGGGTAGAAAATGAGTTATTATCGTTGGTTGATGATTATGTCCATCGTGACTGTCCTTTCTGGCTGTCAAGAATTGAAAAAACCCGGTAGTCCTCCTGCAATGCCCCCTGTGGATGTCTCGACAATCTCTGCAGTTTCCAAATCAATTCCCGTGACATTTGAATTTGTAGGTGTCGTCAATGGCTACCATACCATTGAGATTCGTTCCCGCGTTGAAGGCGTTATCGTAAAAATTAGTTTTACCGAAGGGCAGCTAGTCAAGCAGGGTGAAACTCTTTACATTATCGATCAACGACCCTTTTTAGCAGCACTAGATAGTGCCAAAGCTGAACTTGCCGGTGAAGAGTCCCACGAGTGGAGCGCGACCCGTGCCCTTGAGCGCTTGAAACCTATTTTTGAGAAAAATGCTGCCAGCCGCAAAGATTATGATGAAGCCGTTGCCTTAGGGCGTACAGCTAAAGCCCGCGTAGCTTCTGCAAAGGCAAAAGTGATGCAAGCAGAGCTCAATCTTGATTATACCACGATCACCTCGCCGATTACAGGTCTTTCCGGAGAGTCAAATTATGGCGAAGGTGCACTCATTTCATCTGGTGGTAAGTTTCTAACGAAAATTACTACGATAGATCCAGTTGCAGTCAATTTTCATGTTTCTGAAAGCGATGTATTAAAAGAACGGCGGGAAATGCAGCAACACCTTCTAGAATTACCTCCGGATAGGAATTTTGATGTTCAGATTACCCTTGCTGACGGCACCATTTTTCCAGCATTAGGTAAGTTAGATTTTACGGCTCCAACTTTCCGACCCGAAACAGGGACAATGATGATGCGGGCTTTGTTCCCGAATCCTGATGAAGTCCTACGGCCGGGACAATTTGTTCGTGCGAAATTAATTGGCGCAAAACGCACCAATGCCATTGAAATTCCACAAAGAGCTGTTCTACAAGGTAGCAAGGGGATGTTTGTCTACCTAGTCAAGGATAATAAAGCCGTGGAGCAAATTGTTGAACCGGGGGAGTGGCACGATGATAATTGGATCATCTTATCGGGCCTAAAAGATGGGGATGTCGTCATTGTCGATGGAG